>CAIOSS010001216.1 GCA_903860995.1 uncultured delta proteobacterium
AGTGCAGGTCGATGACGCGCCGGGCGTCGAAGGACCCGGCCGCGAAGGACACCGACGCCTCGCCGCGGTCGACGAGCAGCGCCCGCTCGACGGTGCGCACCTCGACGCCTCCGCGCTCGGCCTCGGCCACCAGCGCGCGCTCGCCCGCGTCGCGGGTGAGTTGTGAGAGCAGGGGTCCGAGCTGGGGGTGATCGAAGAGCGCGCGCGGTCGCAGCCAGAGCCATCGCTGGGCGTGGCCCGGGGCCATCACGCGGAGGTTGGTCGGACAGGCGGCGCGGGCGGCGCGCGCCGAGGGTGGGGTGGGAGGGTGCGCAGGGCGACGGGCGGCGCACCCGAGGGATGCGCACAGCGAGGCCAGGAGGAGACCACGCTCCCACCGCTCCCCCACGCCTGGTCGCGCCCCTCCCATCGGCGATCAGGCCTGCGCCTTGGGGCGCTCCTTCTTCGACGCCGCGCTCGCCGCGGCCTCGGTGGCGGCCTTTTCGGTGGAGGCCCCGATGACGCCCGGCTTCTTCACGCCGTGCTTCACGAGCACCTCCTGCTCGATGCGCGCCATCATGTCGCCCTTCTCCTCGATGAAGGTCTTGGCGGCCTCGCGGCCCTGGCCGATGCGCTCGCCCTTGTACGAGTACCAGGCGCCCGCCTTCTCCACGATGCCCGCCTCGGCGGCCATGTCGAGGATGTCACCCGAGCGCGAGATGCCCTGGCCGTACAGGATGTCGAACTCCACCTCGCGGAAGGGCGCGGCCATCTTGTTCTTCACGACCTTCACCTTGGTGCGGTTGCCGACGACCTGCTCGCCGTTCTTCAGGGCGCCGATGCGCCGCACGTCGAGGCGCATGGACGCGTAGAACTTCAGCGCGTTGCCCCCGGTGGTGGTCTCCGGGTTGCCGAACATCACGCCGATCTTCATGCGGATCTGGTTGATGAACACCAGCAGCGTGTTGGAGCGGTGCACCGTCGCCGTGAGCTTGCGCAGCGCCTGCGACATGAGCCGCGCCTGCAGCCCGGGGAGCTGCTCGCCCATCTCGCCCTCGATCTCCGCCTTCGGCACCAGCGCCGCCACGGAGTCGACCACGATCATGTCGACCGCGCCGGAGCGCACCAGCATGTCGGCGATCTCCAGGGCCTGCTCGCCGTTGTCGGGCTGCGACACCAGCAGCTCGTCGACCTTCACCCCGAGGCGCTTGGCGTAGGTGACGTCGAGCGCGTGCTCGGCGTCGATGAACGCGCACACCCCGCCGGCCTTCTGCGCCTCCGCGATGCCGTGCAGCGTGAGGGTGGTCTTGCCCGAGCTCTCCGGCCCGTAGATCTCCACGATGCGCCCGCGGGGGTAGCCGCCGATGCCCACTGCGATGTCGAGGGACACCGAGCCCGTCGAGATGGTCGCGACCTCGGGGCGCTCGGTCTTCGAGTCGCCCTCGAGCTTCATGATGGCGCCCTTGCCGTACTGCTTCTCGATGCCGAGCAGCGCCAGTTCCAAAGCCTTCTTGCGGTTGTCGTCCATGGTCGTCTCTCCTGCAGGTGATTGCGTCGTCGTGCGGTGGTCGCCTCCACGGCGCCGCGTCACGCATCCGATGTATAGCCCTCACACTGAACAAACGACAAGGCCTCGCCGTCCGTGCGGTGACATATCCTGTCCGTCACCCGTCGGGGCCGAGCGGGGCGCGGGCGAGGGCGATGTACTCCGCGCCCTTGGAAAACAGGTCACTCCGGTAGAGCGTGACCGCCCCGATGGTGCCGACGCCGCAGTCGGTATGGGCCGGTGTGATCGACGCGAGGCCGCCCCGGGATGACTGAACACGCCCCAGCGTCATGTGCCCGACGAAGGGCCGGTCGGCCTTCGGGAAGCCGAGCGCGCCGAGGGCGTTTTCGAGCCGGGCGGCGAGGCCTGCGAGACCCTCGTGGCCGCGCGTGACGTCGGCGTAGAGCACCTGCGGCGCGTCGCGGTCGGGGAAGGCCCCGAGGCCCCCGACGCCGACGAGGAGCGTCGGGGTGGCGCGGGCGGCGGAGCGCATTGCGTCGGCCACGGTCTCGATGAGCCCCTGGTCGAGGTCTCCCAGGAAGCGAAGGGTGAAGTGCAGGCTGGGCGGCGGAACCCAGCGCACCTCCCAGCCCGCGGGGTCGGCGAGCGCGCGGGTCGCCCGGGAGAGCTCCTGCACCTTGCGGGTGGCCCCAAGGTCGAGCACGCAGCCGATGAACGCGCGGACGGTCTCCATGGCGGTGGCGGTGCCTGCTCCAGCTCTCTCAGCCGCACACGGACGAGAGGGCCGTCGGCACCGGGCCGGCGCACGCCTCGCGCACCATCGACAGCGCCATGTACGCCGCCTGTCGCTGCACCATCGCGCGGTCGCCGTCGAAGCGCGCGACGCGCTCGGTGAGCCCGCCGTGCCAGTCGAGGGAGAGGAACACCAGCCCGACGGGCTTCTCGGCGCTGCCCCCGGTGGGCCCCGCCACCCCGCTCACCGCGATGGCGAGGTCGGCGCCGCTCACCCGGCGGGCCCCCGCGGCCATGGCCCGCGCGCACTCCCGCGAGACCGCGCCGTGCCCCAGCAGGAGCTCGTTGGACACCTGGAGCACGCGCTCCTTCGAGGCGTTGGAGTAGGTCACGGCGTCGAGCAGGAGGTACTCGCTCGACCCCGGCACCGCCGTCAGCATCGAGCCGATGAGCCCGCCGGTGCAGCTCTCGGCTACCGCGAGCGTGAGGCCCCGCGAGCGCAGCGCGCGCCCCACGGAGGCCGCGTACGCCTCGTCGTCGTCTCCGAAGACCACCCCCCCGAGCCGGGCGCGCACCTCCTCGACGACCCGCGCGAGGCGCTCGCCCGCCGCGGTGCGGTCATCGGCGAGCACCCGGACCGTGACCGTCACCTCCGGCGGCGTCGCGCGAAACCCGAACGACACGTGCGGCCCGGCGAGGTCGCGCAGCCGCGCGTCGAGCGCCGCCTCGGTGAGCCCGTAGGTGCGCAGCCGCGCGCGGGCGTCGAGGGGCTGCGCGAGCCCGATGATGTGCCGCAGCGCGGTCGACTCGAACACCCGCTCCATCATCGCAGGATCGCCCGGCAGGAAGATCGCGTGGGCGCCGCCGAGGCGGATGGCGAAGGCCCGCTCGTGCCCCAGGCGCCCGAGCCACATGGCGCCCTCCGGCAGCTCGAGCGTGCGCGGGTCGACCGGGTCGGTCGTGTGCCACCGGGAGGCGTCCGCGAGCGCGGGATCGACCGTGCGGGGCACGCCGAGCGCGTCGGCCACCGCGTCGACGGTGACGTCATCACCCGTCGGGCCGAGGCCCCCGGTGGCGACGATCACCCGCGCGCTCTGCCCGAGGCGCGCGAGCGTCGCTGCGAGGCGTTCGCGGCTGGCGTCCACGCAGACGCGCTCGGCCACCGCAAAACCCAGGGAGGTCATCCGCGACGCGAGCCAGTCTGCGTTGCTGTCCGCGACCTCGCCGCGGGTGATCTCCGAACCGACCGAAACAATCGCCGCCACCACGTTGGGCTGGGACGGTACGGGGCCGCCGCGCACACGGTCAAGGCGCCGCCAGCGGGACACCGATTCGTTGTATCAACCCCGCCGGTCATTGCTCGTGCGCACCGCCGATCGCATCGGATACCTCCTGGGCGCCCTCGGCGCCGCGGCCGCCGCCGGGTTTCTGCGGTCGCTCGGCCCGGGCTTCGTGCTCGACGGCCCGTGGCTGCCGGGCCTGTGCCTCGCCCTCGGCGCCCTCTCCCTCGCGCTCGCGGTGCGC
>CAIOSS010001217.1 GCA_903860995.1 uncultured delta proteobacterium
GAGACCTTCTATCACTCGCTCGTCCCCAACGAGCGCGAGCTCTCCGTCGCGACCACGATCCACAACGCGTGGATGGGGCGCTTCCTCAACGGGGTGATCAACGACGAGCAGCTGCCCGTGGGGGTGTTCGACAACGGCGGCGGCGGCAGCGTCGGGCGCGTGCGGGCGGTGCTCCGGATGCTGCGGGGCCGAGGGGCGGCCAACACCGAGATGCTCGCGTCGTTCAACCCGGCCACGCAGGAGAGCGCTTACTTCGACGTGCTCGGCACCGAGACCGTGGAGACCAGCCGCGAGGTGGCCCTCGCCGCCCTCGACGGCGCGATCACCTTCCTGCGCACCGCCCCGTCGGCGCCGGGCCGCGGGGGCTTCGGCACCAACGACATGGACCAGTGGGTGTGGGGCCTGCGGCACACGGTGAAGTTCGAGTCGATCCTGTCGACCTTCCTCGACGCCGGATCGTCCCTCGGGGCGCTGGTGTCGGGCTTCTCGATTACACCGAGCCGTATTCCTTTGGCGATGAACCTCCCGGCGACGGACCCCCGCGCCAACCTCCCGGGCTTCCCCCGGCCGGGCGACCAGTGGGGCGTCGACGCGGCCAACTCGGGCTTCGGCGGCGAGTCGTTCAACTACGGATCGGGGCCCACCTACCGGATGGTGGTGGCCCTGCGCCAGGGGATGCCCGACGCGATGGAGGGCCGCAACGTGCTCCCGGGCGGCCAGTCGGGCCTGAACAACAACCAGTTCTACGACGACCAGGCGCGGCTGTGGCTGGGCAACCGCGCGCTGCCGATGCTGCTCGCGGCCGACGCCGTGGTGGCCGCGGCGACGGGCCACGAGGTGCTCTCCCCTGCGCCGGTGCGCGCGGGCGGAACCGACTGATGCGCCGCGCGCCCGCGCTGGTGCTGGTGCTGGCGTCCGCGCTCGGGTGCCGCGGCAACCCGACGCCCGCGGCGGGGGTGGTGTCCCGGGCGGACGGGGCGCTGCCGGCGGTGACGGCGCCGAGGGTGACGGGCGCGGTGCGCTGGGACGGCCGGCTCGACGAACCCGTGTGGGCCACCGCGCGGCGCGTCGGGGGCTTCGTGCACCCGACGACGGGGCAGCCCGAGCCGGCGTCGCGGGTCAACGGCGACGCGCGCGTGGCGTGGAGCGACGCGGGGCTGCTGCTGGCCTTCGAGGTGCGCGACCGCGACGCCCAGAGCCCCTATCCCCCGCCGCTGCGCGACGCGCACGTCTGGGAGCGGGCGTCGGGCGTGGAGCTGATGCTGCAACCCGGGGATTTCGGCGACAACCGCGAGTATTTCGAGGTGCAGGTGGGGGTCAACGGCGCGCGCTGGACGACGCGCTTCGACGACTACAACCGTCCCGTGGGGCGCGATCCGAGCGGGGTGATGCACTTCGGCCACGAGGAGTGGGAGCCCGCGCTGGCGTGCGGCACCGCGAAGACCAGCGACGGCTATGTGGTGGAGATGCTGCTCCCGTGGGGGGCGGTGCTCACCTCGCGGGTGACCGCGCCGCCGAGGGCGGGCGAGACGTGGCGGATGAACCTGTACACGTTCCGGGACGGGCAGCGCGACTCGCTCGCGTGGTCGCCGCTACTGGGACAGGGGAACTTCCACCGCTCGACGAGGTTCGGCCGGGTGGTCTTCGGGGGGTGACGCCCGCAGCGCCCGCGCGCAGAACACCAGCCACGGCGGCGTGAAGAGCGCCGCCCACAGCACCATCGCCGCGTCGGCCCGGCTCGCCAGCAGCGCCGCGAAGAAGCCCGTCGCCGCCGCCCGGGGGAGCAGCTCGCGCCACGGCAATCGGGCGCCCGTCTTCAGCACCGCCATCGTGTACAGCGTCGCGCAGAAGGCCAGCGCCGGCGCCGTCGTCGACAGCGGCAGCTCGGCCCGCAGCACCCAGCGCAGCGCCGCCCACCAGAGCGCCAGCACCAGCGCGTGCGACGCCACCAGCGCCAGCGGGATCGTCGCCCACCGCCGCGGGGGAGGGAGCGCGGCGAGCAGCCAGGTCGCCGCGAAGGCGTAGCAGCCCCAGCCCACGATGCCGATGAGGGGCACGGTCATCACGCCGGGCTGGGTCCAGCGCCAGAGGCCCGCGCGCACGGCGATGGGCTCGATGAGCGCCGCGTCGAAGGTGACCAGCGCGCCGGTGAGGGCGGCCTCCTTCCACGGCGGCGCGTCGGTCGAGCGCAGGAGCGCGCGGGAGACGGCGCGGGCGGAGAGCACGACGGGCGCCCAGATGGTCGGGATGAGCAGCGGGACCCGGTCGACGAAGAGGTGCCAGCCCGGCGAGTACCCGTAGAAGCCGTACGCGCGGATCATGGTGTCCTCGCCGACGAGCGCGCCGAGGCCGAGCAGCACGGCGTCGCGGAGCAGCGCGGGCTCCCGGCGGTGGGCGACGAAGTACGCCGCGAGGATGGCGAGGCAGGCGATTTCCAGGGCGATCATCGACGGCCGCGGAGGATCGCACGGGCCGGAGCTAAACCACGAAGAGGGGCACGACGTCGGCGCCGAGCGCGTCGAGGAAGGCCATGAGACCGGAGCGCTCGCCGCGATCACGAAGGCGCTTGAGGTCGGAGAGCAGCCTCGGGTGGTAATCGCGCAGCTCGGCGGGCGTGAGGGGACGGCTTGCGACGTCGAGGCAGAGCAGGCGACGGAGAACACGCTTGGCGTCGGTAGGCGCGTCGTTCGGTTGCCCGGTGAGGCGATCGGAACTCATCAGCGGGTTGAACGAGAGTTCGCGTTGGACGGCGGCGTGTGCCTCGCGCTCCCGGTCGTTGGCGGGCTCGACTCCGGCGACGAGCCAACATTCAGCGTCTCGATGTGGCGCAGCCACGACCACCCGCAGGCTCGGGTCGAGGCCCGTGAAGTACGCCGCGACCTGCCGGAGGCCGTCGAGGTTCGTCGGCTCTCCGTCGGTATCCCTGGCAACGAGCAACGCACCGGGCTTCGGGCTTCGGGAGAGGAGCTCGAGGAGGAGGTACTGCCACTTCTTCGACTCGACCTCCCGCGGTGCGCCGTCGATGAGCCCGCGCAGCCTGACGGCTCGACCGCCGATCGTGGGTCGCGCTGACGGGGGCGGGAGGGGTGTGAGCGCGCTCGTGTAGCGCAGCCCGGGGATGAACCCTGTCAGGTCGACGCCTCCGATGAACGCAGGCTCGTGCTCCAGGTTGTCGACGATCCACTCGCGACCTGCTGCGCCCGCCGCTTCCCGGATGGTCTCCCGAAGCAGCACGCCGAGGAGCACCGCGTGGGTCGTGTCCTCGCCCACGAGCGCCACGTCGACGGCGCCGCTCATGGATGGGCCACCTCGCCCGCGGCGACCCAACCTTCGCCGACCGTGCTCCAGAACTCACCGGTGCGGATCAGCTTGAGCCACTTCCCTGCCTCGGGGTGTGAATCCAGCGCGCGAACGGCGGGCAGGCCATTGGCGTCGAAGCCCATGACACGCACCTCTTCGGGGCGGCACGCGTCGATCAGATCAGGGGAGTGCGTGGTCGCGATGATCTGAAGCCCGGGGGTGGCCTGGAGCAGCTGATGAAGCGCGCTGACCAGCTGGTGTTGCGCGGACGGGTGGAGCGCCCGATCGAGGTCGTCGATCAGGAGCAGTCGACGCCGCTGGTGCGGAGTCGCGTGCACCATGCTCAACAGCGCGAGGACCATGAGCGTCCCTTCGCTGACGTGGGTCGCGGGCACGACCGCGCCGTCCGTGAACTCCACCCACAGCTCCACGCCGGCCTCCTCGCGCTGCACATCGCGAGCGACCTTCTGTCCGTCGATCGTCAGGACCTCACGCTCACTCCTGACCAGCATCGCGGGCCGGAACTGCACTCGCAGGAACCGTGGAACGATCGCCCGCACGGCGCCCTCGATCGCGTCGACGGTCCCGTCGCGCAGCCCGTGCAGATATTGAAGAAACGAAGGGAGCCCCGATCCGTCGTATCGCAGCGTCGGGCGCGAGCTACCGACGAGCGAGACCGCAGCGACCCGATCCTGATCCAGGCGGAGCCGCGAGACCCGGGAGAGATCGGACAGCGCGTCGATGTCCTTGGAGAGGTCCAGGCCCCGCCACTTCTCATCGCTCTCCTTGATGTTCCGCTCGTGGTCTCTCGCGCCCCGTGACCAGGAGAACGAGTACGTCAACGCTCCTCCCTCAACCTCGACGTTCATTCCATCGGCGCCGTGGCGAATCAGTTGTTCGCGCTGCCATCGGCCTGAACCGAGCGGGTTGCTGACCTCCTCCTCCCCCGGCCGCCAGACCCCGAGCCCGGCGACGTAGAGCGCCTCCAGCACCGACGTCTTCCCCACCGCGTTGGGCCCGACCAGCACCGTCAGCGGCGCGAGGTCGACCGTCAGGTCGTGGATGCCCTTGAAATCGACGATCCGGACGGAGCGCAGCACGCGGACGATAAGAGCCCCGCGCCTCCCGACGCGTCAACCGCCCCGATCAGCCCGCGACGGGCGCGGAGGATCGCACGGGCCGGAGGTAGAGTCCGCGCGTGAACGACCTCGCCTCGGCGCTGCGGCTGCACATCGTGGCCATCGCGGTCTGCGCCACCGTGACCTTCGGCTACCTCTTCATGGGCGCGTACCCCGTCGGGCTCGCGCTGCTCTGCGGCCTCGACTGGTGCATCGTCAACCTGCTCAACCGCGCCACGGACGTCGACGAAGACCGGCTCAACGGCATCGCGGCCACGGAGTTCGTCGCGGGCCACGCGCAGGCGCTCGTCGGCGGGTGCCTCGTCACCCTCGCGGCCTCCCTGGCCTGGGGCTTCGTCGCGCTGCCCACCTCGCTCGCGATCGTGCGCGTGGTCTTCCACGCGATGGGCCTGGGCTACAGCTTCCGCATCGTCCCCACCCCGATCGGCCTGCGCCGCTTCAAGGACCTCTACCTCTTCAAGAACTCCATGAGCGCCGTGATGTTCGTGCTCAGCGTGGGGCTCTACCCCCTGCTGGGCGTGCAGCACGCGCGGGTGATGTCGCTGCCCGGCATCGCCGCCGTGGTCGGGTTCTTCTTCCTCTTCGAGCACACCTTCGAGGTGCTCTACGACCTCCGCGACGTCGACGGCGACCGCGCCGTGGGCGTGCCCACCTACCCCGTGGTGCACGGCTCGAAGACCAGCGCGGCCATCATCTACGCCCTCTGCGCGGCCTCGGTGGCGGTGCTCGTCGGGGCGCGCGGCGCCCACGCGGTCACCACGCGCGAGCTGCTGATGGTCGCCGCCCCCATCGCGCAGGCGGCCTTCCTGTGGCGCCGCGGCCCCGACGGGATCACCCGCGCGGACTGCATCGCCGTCACCTACGGCGGCGCCGGGCTGCTGCTCTTCTTCCTGGGCGGCACCTCGCTCTGGCAGCGCGCGGGCCTCCCGATGGACCTCTAGCCGCCGACCGCCCGCGTCGTCGGGCAACGCGCGAAGCATCGACGGAACAGCGGGGTTCTGATACCCACACCGACGCCATGGCATCGACGCTCCTGCTGGAAATTGGTTGCGAAGAGCTCCCCACGTCCTTCCTCGACGCCGCGCTGCGGCAGCTGGGCGACCTCGTCGTCGACGAGCTCGGCCGCGCGCGCTTGTCCTACACGACCCTGCGCACCCTCGGCACGCCGCGGCGGCTCGCCGTGGTGGTCGAGGGCGTGCCCGCGGCCGTCGAGGCCCGCGAGGAGGAGCTGCTCGGCCCCGCCGAGGGCGCTGCGAAGACCCCAGCAGGGGAGTGGTCCAAGGCCGCCGAGGGATTCGCCCGAAAGAACAACCTCAGCCTCGCCGACCTCTCCATCGCCGAGACCCCGAAGGGCCGCTACCTCCGCGCGGTGAAGCGCACCCCCGGCGCCGCCGCCAGCGCCCTGCTCCCCGAGGTGCTCGGGGCCGTGTGCCGGCGCATCACCTTCGCCAAGAGCATGCGCTGGGCCGACGGCGAGGTGGCCTTCGGCCGGCCCATCCAGTGGATCGTCGCGCTCCTCGACGCCGCCGTGGTGCCCTTCGCCTTCGCGGGCGTCACGGCCGGGCGCAGCACGCGCGGGCACCGCTTCCTCGCGCCCGAAAGCTTCGACCTCCCGGGCGCAAGCGGCTACGTCGAGGCCCTCGCGGCGGCGCGCGTGCAGGTCGACACCGACGCGCGGCGCGCGGGCATGATGGCGGCGCTCCACGCGGCGGCGAAGGAGTCCGGCGGGGCCCTGCGCGACGACGCCTTCCTCGAGCGCGAGGTGACCGGGCTCGTGGAGGAGGCCTTCGTGGTGGCGGGGCGCTTCGATGAAGACTTCCTGAAGCTGCCCGACGCGCTCATCGAGAGCGTGATGCGCGACC
>CAIOSS010001218.1 GCA_903860995.1 uncultured delta proteobacterium
AGAGGCCTTCGAGGACGGCTTCGGGTTCGACGGCAGCTCCATCCGCGGATGGCGCGCCATCAACGAGTCCGACATGCTGCTGCTGCCCGATGCCTCCACCGCCGTGATGGATCCGTTCATGGCGCGGCCGACGCTGAGCATGATCGCCAACGTGGTCGACCCGATCACCCGCGAGTCCTACGACCGCGATCCCCGCTTCATCGCCCGCAAGGTCGAGCAGTACGTGCGCTCGACGGGCCTCGCCGACACCGTGTACGTCGGCCCCGAGGCGGAGTTCTTCGTCTTCGACGACGTCCGCTACTCCACCAGCCAGAACCACAACTTCTTCCAGGTCGACTCGAAGGAAGCCCACTGGAACTCCGGCAAGGAGATTCCCGGCGGCAACGGGGGCTACACCATCCGCTCGAAGGAGGGCTACTTCCCCGTCGCCCCGCACGACAGCCTGATGGACCTCCGCACCGAGATGGTCGAGGCCATGGAGGCTGCGGGCATCGAGATCGAGACCAGCCACCACGAGGTCGCCACCGCGGGCCAGTGCGAGATCGACATGAAGTTCGACTCGCTGGTTCGCATGGCCGACAAGACCATGTGGTTCAAGTACATCGTCAAGAACGTCGCGAAGCGCGCCGGCAAGACCGCGACCTTCATGCCGAAGCCCCTCTTCGGTGACAACGGCTCTGGCATGCACTGCCACCAGTCGCTCTGGAAGGACGGCAAGCCGCTCTTCGCGGGCAACGGCTATGCGGGCATGAGCGAGATGGCGATGTTCTACATCGGCGGCGTGCTCAAGCACGCCAAGGCGCTCAACGCGATCACCAACCCGACGACCAACAGCTACCGCCGCCTGGTGCCGGGCTACGAGGCGCCGGTCAACCTTGCGTACTCCTCGCGCAACCGCTCGGCGTCCATCCGCATCCCGATGTTCTCGCCGTCGCCGAAGGCCAAGCGCATCGAGGTCCGCTTCCCCGACCCGAGCTGCAACCCCTACCTCGCCTTCGCGGCGCTGGTGATGGCCGGCCTCGACGGCATCGAGAAGAAGATCCACCCCGGCGACGCGCTCGACAAGGACATCTACTCGCTCTCGCCGGAGGAGCTGCAGAACGTCCCGCAGGTCGCCGGCTCGCTCGGCGAGGCCCTCGACGCCCTCGAGAAGGACCACGAGTTCCTCCTGAAGGGCGACGTCTTCTCGAAGGAGCTGATCGAGACCTGGGTCTCGTATAAGCACGAGAAGGAGCTCGACCCGGTGCGCCTCCGCCCGGTGCCGTACGAGTACCACCTGTACTACGACGTCTGATGCTTCCGGCGCGCGACGCGAGGGATCTGTTGACCCCGCGTCGCGGCGCATCTTAGGCTCCGAGCGCGTCGACGACGCCACGAGCCCAACCCTGATGGTTCCCCTCCGTTCGCGCGCCGCCGCCTCCCTCCTGCACCTGCTCCCGCGAGGTCGCATCACCCGCGCGCTCGGGCGCTTTACCGAGGCTCGTATCCCCCTCCCCCTGCTTCGCCCGGTGCTCGCGATCTACAGCCGCGCGTACGACGTCGCGCTCGACGAGGCCGTGGTCCCCTCCGGCGGGTTTCGCAGCTTCAACGAGTTCTTCACCCGGCAGCTCCGCGAGGGCATCCACCGCGTCGACGCCGACCCTGCCACGGTGGTCTCGCCCGCCGACGGCCGCCTCGACGACGCGGGCCCGGTCACCATCGACCGGCGCTTCACGGTGAAGGGCCAGGAGTACGACGCCGCCACGCTCCTCGACGACGCCGACGCAGCGCGCGCCTACGAGGGCGGGCATTACTTCATCGTGTATCTCTCGCCCCGCGACTACCACCGGGTGCACAGCCCCGTGGCGGGCCGCGTGCGCGAGGTGCGGCACATCCCGGGCGACCTCTTCCCGGTCAACGAGATGGGGGTGCGCACCGTGCCCGGCCTCTTCGCGCGCAACGAGCGGGTGGTGGTGCACGTCGACACGGCGCTCGGCCCCGCCGCGGTGGTCTTCGTCGGCGCCTTCGTGGTCGGCAAGATCACCCTCACCATCGACGCTCCGCCGAGGCCCGAGCTCGGCGGCCGCGCGGCCGTGCGCAGCTTCCGCGAGGGTGAGGGCCCGGCGCTGGCGAAGGCCGACGAGCACGGCGCGTTTCAGCTCGGCTCGACGGTGGTGGTGCTTCTCGGCCCGGCGGCGCACGGCCGCTGGGTGGCTTCGCAGGGTAGCGACCCGACGCCGGTGCGGGTCGGCGACGCGGTGGCGCGGGCGCTCGATGGGGAGGCGTCCTGATGAGTGAACGCAGCGTCAATCCACCCAATGGGTCGGACCCGGAGACCGCCGCCGAGGGTGAGCGGCGCATGCGCAAGAGCCGCCGGGGCCTCCGAATTCCTACCGGCACCCACGACACCCTCGGGGCGGCGACCACCGCTCCGGAGCTGGAGCTGACCGACCTGGATCACGAGCCGCTCCTCTCCGACACCCCGGTCGTGCTCGACACGGTCAGCGACGTAGAGATCACCGCCAGCGACGAGGTCGAGGTCTCGGTCTCGGAGACCGAGTCGGCGATGATCACCATGCCGCCGCCGGCGCTCGAGATCACCCGGGCCCCGGAGTCCAGCATGCGGGTGGTCCGACGGCGAATCCGCAAGGTGGGCTCCGACATGTCGCCCTCGGAAGACGGGTTCGATCGATCGGGCTCCCCGCTGATTCCCGCGTCGGTACCGGCCCCCGCGCCCGAGGCGCCCGACGAGGTCGTGGCCTCGACCCCACCCGATGCTGGGGTGGCCACGCGCCCGAGCCGCCCGCCGCCGCCGCGTGCGCCCGCGCGCCCTGCCATGATCTCGTCCAACGCCGCGTCCATCTTCACGGCGCCGACCATCCCCCCGATTCCTGACCCCCTGCCGCCGTCCAGCATCAGGCCGCGGCCCGCGCCCATCGCCGTGCACGACCCCGCGCCGGAGGTGCACATCGCGCCCGGCGACGAGGCGATCGACTTCACCATCGAACCCGACGAGGAGCTTCCGACCTTCCGCGCCAGCGACCCCTCGCTGGGGCTGCTCGACGACCTCGCCGACCTGCCTATTGGCCGCGAGGGGCTGGCGCCGCGGCTCAGGCCGAGCCGCATCCCGCCGCCGCCCCCGGAGCCCCCGAGCCGCGTGGCCCGGTCCATCGCGCCGCCTCCGCCGCCGCTCGCGGCCCGCCCGCTCGCGGTGACGCTTCCCGATCAGCAGCGCCGTCGTCGGCGCCCCGGGTGGGAGGAGCTCTTCAACGACG
>CAIOSS010001219.1 GCA_903860995.1 uncultured delta proteobacterium
GGTCGCGCAGGGCCCCGAGGCCCTCGATGGCCCCGATGCGCACCACGTCGCGCCAGCTCTCGCGGCCCAGCGCCTCGACCAGCGCGTCGTAGGTGGTCGGCCGCCGGGTGCGCCCCGCCGCCCGCGCCAGCTCGGACTCCACCAGCCAGCTCGCGTCGCCGGCCTTCAGCCGCGCCCCCAGCAGGGCCGCCGAGGCGTCGGTGCGAAACTCCCCGAGCGCCCGCACCACCGCGCGCCGCACCTTCGGGTGGGCGTGCTCGACGCTGCGCGCCAGGGCCTCCCACGCCGCCCGGCCCCGCAGCTCGCCCAGGGCCCGCGCGGCCTCCGCCGACACGCCCCAGAACGCGTCGCCCCGCAGGGCCTTCTCCAGCGCCGCCACGGTGGCGTCGTCGTCGTGCCTCGCCAGCGCGGCCGCGGCCCGCCAGCGCACCACCGCCCGCGCGTCGCCCTCGAGCGCCGCGCGCAGCATCGCCGCGGGCACCTTCGTGCTGAACTTCGCCAGCAGCGCCCCGTCGGGGTCCGCCGCCACCCACCGCGGCGCCACCGCGCTCGGCAGCGCGAACGACCGCGCGCCCTCGTCGAGCGCGAGCACGTGGCGGTGCTCGGCGCCGCTCGCCTGCACCACGGAGACCGTCACCGACAGGCGGAAGCACGGGGTCACGGCGTCGACGGACTGCGTCTGGCGCAGCGTCACGTGCAGCAATTCCTCCTCGGCGTCGAAGCGCGCGTCGAGCTCCAGCTCGGGGTGGCCCGCCTGCAGGATCCACTGTTGGAAGAACCCGCCCAGCGCCCGCCCGGAGGCGTCTTCGAGGGAGCGCTCGAGGTCGCGCGTCTCCACCGAGGCCCCGCGGTGGCGCGTGAGGTAGGCCCGCACGCCCGCCCAGAACACCGCGTCGCCGAGCTCGCTCCGCAGCATGTGGAGCACCCACCCCCCCTTCTCGTAGAGGTGCCGGTCGAAGAGGTCGATGGGCGCGCCCCAGGTGCCGCACACGACGGGCCGTCGGTAGCGCGCGTCGTCCTCGCCGAAGTACGCGTCGGCGTGCTGCTTGAGGTTGTAGAGGTACGCGTCGCGGCCCTCTTTGCGCTCGACGTCGAGGTGCTCGAAGAAGGTCGCGAAGCCCTCGTTGAGCCAGGCCTGCGACCAGTCGCGGCAGGTCACGAGGTCGCCGAACCACTGGTGCGCGAGCTCGTGCGCCACGAGGTCGTCGGCCGTCGCGTCGAGGGCGGCGCGCTCGTCCAGGAGGCAGCGCTCGGTGAGCGTGCTGACGGAGGTGTTCTCCATGCCGCCGAAGGTGAAGTCGTGCACCGTCACCTGGTCGTACTTCGGCCACGGGTACGGCACACCGGTGAGGGCGCTGAAGTGCTCGATCATGTCGGCGGTGCGGCCGAGGGTGCGCCACCCGTCGGCCTCGCGCCCCGGGTCGACGTAGAACCTCACCGGCAGCGACGGGTCGCGCGTGGCGTCGAGCTCGGAGAAGGTGCCCGCCACCAGGGTGACGAGGTAGCTCGGGTGGGGGGCGTCCTGGCGCCAGTGCCACGCCTCGCCGTCGCCCGCGGGCTCGCGCCCCACCAGCGAGCCGTTGGAGAGCACCGTCCAGCCCGCCGGGGCGGTGACCACCAGCTCGGTGGTCATCCGCATGTCGGGCGCGTCGTGGCAGGGAAACCAGTGCCGCGCGTCCTCGTCCTGGCACTGCGACCACACCTGCGCCGGGCGCCGCGGGGCGTCGGCGTCGGGCGCGATGAAGTACAGCCCCCGCCGGGGCTTCGCCCGGTAGCGCACCCGCAGCACGCCCCCGGCGCGCTCGCCGACGGTCACCTGCAGGGCCTCGCCGTCGTAGGCGAAGGGCAGGGCCGCGCCGGACTCCGCGAGGGTGACCGACTCCACCTCGAAGGCCACGGCGTCGAGGGGGAGCACCCGGGCCGACGGGTCGCGCCGGGCGAAGGTGATCGCGGCCACGGCGGCGACGGCGCCCGCGGGCACGTCGAGGGCGAGGTCGAGGCGCAGGTGGGTGACGTCGAAGGGCCGCGCCCGGCGGAAGCGCTGGGGGTCGCCCGGCAGCGCGAAGGGCCGCGGACCGCCGCCGGGGTCGGCAGGGACGCGACCGCCACAACGATGTCCCCAACCGCACCCGTGCTGGCCGTTCATGTGCGGCGCAGGGCCTACCGCGCGCGGGGCGATCGGGTCAACGCGCAACGGGGCCCCACTGCTTGACACCCCTCCGGGCGTCAAGGCAGTGTCGTTGCACAACCCCCGACG
The DNA here is from genome assembly GCA_903860995.1 of uncultured delta proteobacterium. Lineage (GTDB taxonomy): Bacteria > Myxococcota_A > Polyangia > Polyangiales > SCUS01. The sequence goes on from CAIOSS010001219.1 coordinate 2,258, forward strand.
AACCCTGCAGGTTCTCTCCCTCTCTCCCAGGATCGAGTCCAAACCCCTTCCATGGCCTCCGAAGCACGGGCGCAGAGCAGCTATCGAGTCACCGAACGCCTTGAGTCGGGCGGCATGGCGGAGGTCTTCCGGGGAGAGGCCACCAGCGTCGCGGGCTTCAAGAAGCAGGTCGCGATCAAGCGGGTGCTGCCGCACCTGGCGTCGAACGAGAAGTTCATCCGGATGTTCCTCGACGAGGCCCGGCTGAGCGCCCGGCTCTCGCACGCCAACATCGTGCAGGTGTTCGACATCGGCCGGGTCGAAAACACCTACTTCATCGTGATGGAGTTCATCGACGGGGTGAACCTCAAGCACCTCGTCGAGAACCTCCGCAACAAGCGCCAGGCCTTCCCCGCCGCCCTCGCCTGCCACATCGCCATCAAGGTTTGCGAGGGCTTGCAGTACGCCCACCACCTGCACGACCCCGACGGGCAGGACCTGCACATCGTCCACCGGGACATCTCGCCGCCCAACGTGCTCATCTCCCGGCAGGGCGAGGTGAAGATCGTGGACTTCGGCCTCGCCAAGGCCGCGCACTCCGTCGAGAAGACCGAGCCCGGCGTGGTGAAGGGGAAGTTCAGCTACCTCGCGCCCGAGACGGCCATGGGCCGGGAGGCCGACGCGCAGGCCGACATCTTCGCCGTCGGGATCATGCTCTGGGAGATGCTCGCCGGTCGAAAGCTCTTCCAGGGCGAGACCGACTACCAGACCGTGAAGATGGTGCAGGAGGCCGAGGTGCCCTCGCTGCGGGCCATCAACCCCGCCGTGCCCGCGGAGCTCGAGAACATCCTCGCCGTCGCCCTCGCGAAGGACAAGCGCGTCCGCTACGCCGACGCCGCGGCCTTCAGCGACGAGCTGCTCAACTTCATCTTCGGCAACAAGATGCGCGTCGGCGCGCAAGACCTCGCGCGCGTCGTCAACGAGGTGGTCGCCGAGCGCAAGGGCGCCGCCACGCTCACCCGCAAGGACGGCTCGGTCATCGACCAGCTCATCCAGGAAGAGCTGCTGCGCTTCACCTCGCTCGACGACCCGCACAGCCCGTCTCCCGCGACGGAGGGCGGCAACGCCCACTCCAACTCCAACTCCAACGCCGAGGGGGCCCGTCCCCTCGACGCCGGGGACTTCGAGAACGTCAACGAGTGGGCCAGCGACCTCCTCGACGACGGCCCGAGCCGCGGGGGCATCGCGTGGAAGTCCCCCCTGGAGGGCGCCTCCGCGTCCGCCTCGACGCCGCCCGGCAACCTGGCCGACGAGCTCGAGGGCGACACGCACGGCTCGCTCGTCTCCGAGCGCCCCCCGGCGCCGACGCGCCCCGCCACGCAGCCCGCCTCGCTGGTGCGCAGCCAGGCCTACACCCCGCTCGAGGCCCCGGCGCCCACCGCGGAGGGCAAGAAGTTCCCCGCGGCGGTGCTCGCCCTCGTGGCGGTGCTGCTGCTGGTCGGCGTGGGGGTCGGGCTCTACGTCAAGGGCGCCTTCCCCCACTAAAGACATCCAACCCCGCCGACGGAGGGCATCACCCCTTATGGGCTTCCAACGATTGCTCGGGCGGCTCCGTCCGCTGATGCAGCACCTCAAGGCGCGGGCCCCGGCGGCTGACGCCGCGGAGGGGGTCAGCGGCTTCGCCAACGGCTTCGATGCCCGCCCGTGGCTGTCCCGGCTCGACCCCGCGTCGGCGCAGCTCTTCTGCGCGGTCTTCGAGGCGGGCTACCTCATCGCGCAGGCCGACGGCCGCTTCGACCGCGCCGAGCGCTCGCACCTGCAACGGGCGCTGCTCTCCCTCTCGGACGACGCCATCCTGGCCGACGACGTCGACGCCATGCTGAGCGGGTTCACCGCGTCGCTGTCGCGCGACGGCGCCGCCGCCCGCTGCGCGACCGTCGGCCGGATGCTCCAGACCCACCAGGTCGGCGAGGCGGGGGTGTTCCTGGCCGCGGGCGTCGCGTGCGCGTCCGATGGTCTGAGCCAGGTCGAGTTCAAGACCCTGGAGACCCTCGCGCAGAACGCGGGCCTGGGCTTCGATCGGCTGTCACAGCTCGTCGAGGCCATCCGCGTCGACCTCGCCACGCCCGACTGACAGTCACCCCCGCTCAGCCCCGCCGGGCGCGCTTCTCCTCTTCGGACATCTCATCGGACATCCCTTCGGACATCGGGATCTCACCCGCGCCCATGGGCAGGTCGATGCGCACCCCGGCGAGCGCCGCCTGCCCGGCCGACTGCTGCTCGTCGATGGCATCCGCGGCCCGGTCGAGCAGCGCCGCGTGCGCCAGCGAGATGCCCGCATACGTGACCACCAGCAGGATGAGCGCATAGAACCCGCCGCTGCTGCCATGGCCCCCGTGGCCCCAGCGCTCGATGAGGTGCAGCCCCCCGGCGAGGCCGCAGCACGCCAGCACCACGTAGTTGAGGATGCGGGCGAAGCGCGCGAGCCCGCGGGCCTTCAGCGCCGCCTCGGGGAGCCCCAGGAGCAGCGGACGGCCCAGGGAGAACAGCCGCCACGCCAGGATGAGCCCCGGGATGGAGACCACCCCGAGGCCCGCGACGAAGAGCCCCGACAGGCCCAGCAGCAGGCCCGGGATGAACATCGTGCCCAGGATCCACGCCCCGAGCGCGGCGAGGCGCACCGGCACCGGCGGCCCGTCGGCCCGGTACCGCGGCACCACGGCGTCGCGGAACTGTCCCCGGGCGATGTTCTCGGTGCCGACCACGTGCGGGAGCCAGCACTCGAGCGAGTCGGGCCACGTGCGGATCCACAGGGCCGTCGGCACCCCGATCACCAGACCGACGAACCCGAGGAGGAAGAGGACGATCATGCCCCCGAGGCTTAGCAGAGCGGGCGTGGACCGGGGTTCAGTTGCCGAGGAGCGGCGCGAGGTAGGTGTTGACGTCGCCGCTGTCGGGCGAGCTGCCGCGGAAGTCGCTCGCGCTGCTCGTGCCGAAGGAGACCTTGCACACGGCGGGAACACCGCCGACCAGGGTGCCCTGGCTCA
>CAIOSS010001220.1 GCA_903860995.1 uncultured delta proteobacterium
CGCAGCCCTCGCCCTTCGACCTCTCCACCGGGCGCCTCTGCGTGATGGCGTCTCGGCACAGCGTCGGGCTCGTGCTGGTCTCGCGCGACCACGTCGGCGACACCCTCGACGCGTACCTGCCGGTCGCGGCGCAGGCGCTCGGGCAGCGCGACGAGGCTGGCCGCGGACGCGCGCAGAACCTCAGCCTCTGGCAATATCTGGTGCGCCACGGGCGCGTCGCCCCGATGACCCCACCAAGCGCTTGAAAGAAGAGATGCCGCTACCCCCCGACTTCGAACGCACCCTCTGGTCGACCGCCGACACGCTCTGGGCCAACACCGGGCTCAAGCCGTCGGAGTACGCCGAGCCGGTGCTGTCGCTGGTGTTCCTCCGCTTCGCCGACGTGCGCTTCGCGCAGCGCACCGCCGAGATCATGAGGAAGCCGCCGCGCATGGGCGTGAAGCCCTCGCACTACCACGAGGTGCGCGTGCCCTTCCTCCCCGAGCGGGGGCGCTACGAGTGGCTGTTGCAGGTGCCCGCCGGGGGCGCCGTCGTCGATGGGAAGAAGCGCACCCTGGGCGAGCTGCTCGACGCCGCGATGGTCGACATCGAGGCCGCCAACGAGAGCCTGCGGGGCATCCTCTACCGAGGGTACGCGCGCTTCCCGGTGCTGGTGCTCAACGACCTGCTCAAGCGCTTCTCGGAGATTCCCAGCGACGTCGAGGGCGACGTGTTCGGCCGCATCTACGAGTACTTCCTGGGGGAGTTCGCCAAGCGCAACCTGGAGAAGGGCGGGGAGTTCTACACACCCGTCAGCGTGGTGCGGCTCATCGTGGACGTGCTCGAACCGTACAAGGGAAGGGTGCTCGACCCGGCCTGCGGGTCGGGCGGGATGTTCGTGCAGAGCGCGCGCTTCGTCAGCGAGCACGGCAAGGCCGACAGCGCCCTGAGCGTGCACGGCATCGAGAAGGCCGAGCAGACGCTGCGGCTGTGTCGATTGAACCTCGCGATCCACGGTCTGCCGGGCAACGTGGTGGTGGGCAACAGCTACTACGACGACCCCTTCAAGCAGGCGGAGGGGTTCCAGTTCGTGATGGCCAATCCCCCCTTCAACCAGAGCGGCTTCGACCGCGAGCGCTGCGAGAAGAACGGGAAGCGCTACCCGCTAGGGGTGCCGAGCACCAACAACGCCAACTTCCTGTGGATCCAGCTCTTCTACACGTACCTCGCGAAGGACGGGCGGGCGGGCTTCGTCATGGCCAACAGCGCCAGCGACGCCCGGGGGAGCGAGCTGGAGATCCGGCAGAAGCTCATCGAGGAGGGCGTGGTCGACGTGATGGTCACGCTGTCGGGCAACCTGTTCTACACCGTGACGCTGCCAGTGACGCTGTGGTTCCTCGACAAGGGGAAGGCGAAGACGGCGCGGGGGGACACGGTGCTGTTCATCGACGCGCGCGGGGTGTTCCGGCAGGTCGACCGGGCGCACCGGGAGCTGACGGCGGAGCAGGTGGAGTTCCTGGCGAACATCGTGCGGCTGTACCGGGGGGAGGCGGCGGAGAACCTCAAGGGGGCGAAGGCGCTGACGGAAGCGAGCTTCCCGGAGGGGAAGTACGCGGATGTGGCGGGGTTGTGCAGGCGGGCGACGCGGAAGGAGATCGCGGCGCAG
>CAIOSS010001221.1 GCA_903860995.1 uncultured delta proteobacterium
AAGATCGACGCCCTCGTGGCCGAGCAGCAGCGGCTCATCGCGCTGTTGAAGGAGAAGCGCCAGGCCGTCATCTCCCACGCCGTCACCAAGGGGCTGAACCCCGACGCGCCGATGAAGGACAGCGGCGTGGAGTGGCTGGGGGAGGTGCCGGCGCATTGGGAGGTGATGCCAGTTCGAAAGGTCGCCCGGCTCGAATCTGGTCACACCCCGAGCAGAAACCATCCGGAGTATTGGGAGAACTGCGTCGTCCCCTGGTTCTCGCTCGCGGACGTCTGGCAGATCCGCGAAGCGGGCAGAAGCGTCGTCTATGAGACCAACGAGAAGGTGAGCGAGATGGGGCTCGCAAACTCGTCCGCACGTCGCCTTCCGGCCGGAACGGTCATGCTCTCCCGCACAGCCTCGGTTGGTTTCGCTGCCATCATGGGAGTTGAAATGGCGACGACACAGGACTTCGCGAATTGGGTCTGTGGCGATCGTCTCAAACCAGAGTTCCTACTCAGTGTTTTCCGGTCAATGCGCGGGGAGTTTCGTCGCCTGATGATGGGATCGACACACAACACGATCTACATGCCAGACATTCAGTCCTTGTGCTTTTCTCTCCCGCCGCTCCCAGAACAGACCGCCATCGCAGCTCACCTCGACCGCGAGACCGCCCGCCTCGACAGCCTCACCGCCACTGCCGAGCGCGCCATCGAACTTCTCCAGGAGCGCCGCACGGCCCTCATCTCCGCTGCCGTAACGGGTCAGATCGACGTCCGCCACCTGAGCCCCTCGGAGGCCGCGTGAACCCCACCCCCAAGACCATCCAGATCTACCTGCCGGGTGGCAACCCACAGGGCATCCGCATCGCCGAGATCACCACGCGCATTGTGCAGGTGATCGAGGTACCACGCAGCCTCGTCCAGGACTTCCTCAAGATGCCGGAGAGCGGCCAAGTCGCGCTCTACTTCCTATTCGGCAACGCCGAGGATCGCGCCGACCCGAAGGTCTACATCGGACAGACCGGCGACCTACGCGCTCGCCTCATGAACCACAACCAGAAAAAAGACTTCTGGCAGCGCGCGTTGGTGCTTATTTCTCGCACGAATAGCCTGACGCAGACGCACGCGCTCTTCCTTGAGTGGCACTCGTTGCAGGCGGCGAGGAAGGCGGAGCGATATGCCGACGAGAACGGCAACAGTGGCAGCAAGCCACACACACCCGCACCGCTGGAGGCCGACTGCCTCGAAATCTTCGAGACCGGCCGCACCCTGCTCGCTACCCTCGGCTACCCCGTATTCGATCCTGTGGCGGGCGCGGCGCCGAAGATCGGTGGGCGGACCCTGTTCACCTGCAAGAGCGCGGGAATAAACGCCAGCGGGGTGTACACGTCCGAGGGCTTTGTCGTGCTGAAGGGCTCCGTCGGTCGCGCCGAGAGCGTCCCCTCGCTCGGGATCGGGCCGGAGAAAGTTCGAAACGACTTGCTCGCGAAGGGGATCTGCGAGTTGGTTGGGCAGACCATCGTCTTCACGAAAGATCACCTGTTCGGGACTCCGAGCGGCGCGGCCATCACGCTGCTCGGACGACGCTCGAACGGCTGGACCGAGTGGAAGGCTCCTGATGGGAGGACGCTCGACGAGTTGGAGCGTCAGGTGCCTGGGGAAGATCCATGAGCCGCCCACCTATCGACTTTACTCAACGGCCTGAGTAAACCTACGCGATGCGCCGCGCACAGCATGACGTCCTCGTTCAACGCCTGCGCGAGCCGCGCCGGTTCATCGAGGTGATCGCAGGCCCCCGGCAGGTGGGCAAGACCACCATCGCCCTGGGGGCTGCCGTCGAGTGCGGGCTCCCGCACCGCTACGCCTCGGCCGACGGCCCGGCGCCCCCGCACGTCCGCTGGATCGACGAGCAGTGGGATGCCGCCGCGCTCACCCTC
>CAIOSS010001222.1 GCA_903860995.1 uncultured delta proteobacterium
CCATGAATGGAGAGGAGCTGCGATCACCTGACAGCTCATCGTGAAACGCAGCCCTTCCAGGAGCCCCTCGCCATTCATGGAGAGGGGCGCGCGGCAGCGGGGGTGAGGTCTGCGCGAGCTTCGACGCATGGCCCGATCGCGCTCGCGACAACAGCCGTGTCAGGAGCTCAGAGTCTCCGCTCGTGCAAGACCCGTCACCCGTCTCTTCGCTCGCTCCCCGCTTCGCGGTGACCGCGCTGCTGCTCCTCGGCTGCGCCGCGGCCGCGGTCCCTCCGGCGGCGTGTCTCACGGCGTCCACGCCTTCTCCCGTGGCGGACGCGGGCGTCCCCGCGGTCCCGGGCACGGCGGCATTTCCGCCCCTGGAGAGCGCCCGCAGCGCGGTGGTCATCGCGCCGCCCTTCGACGCCCCTGATCGCTGGCGGTGGTGGCGCGGCCGCGGCAATCCGGACCTCTATCGCAACGGGGGTCGGGTCCGCGGCCCCTCCGCGCTCGGAACGGCGTTCCTGTTTCTCGACCGGGGCCTCCTCGTCGGCACCCCCGACGCCGCGGCGCGGGGCGGCGGGGTCATCGTCGCGGCGGAGGTCCACCATCCCGCCCCCCGATGGCAGCTCGCGCTCGCCCCCGCGGACTACATGACGCGGCGGTCGCGCTCGGCGACGACCTGATCCTCGCGACCGGCGCGCGGGGGGCGGCGCCCCACCCAGTCCTCTTGCGGGTGGGGCGCGGCGCGGGCGAGGTGCGCTGGACGCGCCCGGTCGCGGCCGGATCCCCGATCGTGGAGATCATCACCGAGGCGTCGACGGCGGTGGTGATCTCCGGCGACGAGGTCGCAGCGATCGACCTCGCGGACGGACAGCCCGCTGGCAGCGGGAGGTCCCGTCGTCGGGTGCGGCGCTCGCGCAGGGGCGCCTCGTACTGCGCGTCCCCGGCGAGGGCTTGCGGGTCCTCGACGCCGCGACGGGGGGCGAGCAGCGACGGCTGCCGCTCACGACGGCGGGGAGCCAGGGGTCGATCGAGCTCGTGGGGTCGACGGTCTACGTGGTCGAGCCGATCGCGCCGCACGGCACGAGGCTGCGCGCGATCGACGTGGCGACGGGCGCGGGGGTTTGGGAGTCCGAGGGCGGGCTCTCGCCCACGAGCCCCGTGGTCGCGGTGGGAGACACGGTGTTCGCCGCCACCGTCGGCCACGCGCTGCGCGCCATGGACCGCGGCACCGGCGCCACGCGCTGGGCGCTGGGCCTCGGAGAGACCGGCAACCCGGGGCTCAGCCGCGAGGGCGACGCGCTGGTGGTCGTCGGTGGGCTGGGCCGCCGACGTCCCCGAGGGGCGGGCCTTTCCGGCCGAGCGCGCCACGGTGACGGGCAGGATCACCGTCGGGGGCAACGCCTGGCAGGGCGACCCCATGGAGGTCCGCGTGGGCGACCGATGGGTGCGCAGCGTGCGCGACGGGCGCTTCCGGGCGGAGCTGACCGCGCGGGGCTCGTTCAGCGGCGCGGTGCCGCGGGTGCCCGTGTCGCCGAGCGTGCCGATCACCTGGCCCGCCGTCACGCGCACGCCGACCGCGATGCCCGGGGCGATGGAGTCGAGGTGGCCGGCGTAGTAGCTCCAGCCACAGGCGTCTTCGATGGTGACGCGCAGGCCCGAGGTGGGAGACACATCGCCGGCGCGGGTGACGCGGCCCGCGCGCACCGCGACGATGGGCGAGCCGCGCGGGGCGAAGAGGTTGTTGCCGTGGTGGTCGCCGCCGTAGTCGGAGTTGTCGGGGCTGCCGCCGGGGTGCGGGGCGCATGTGAAGTTGTTCCAGGCGCGGTCGTAGCCGCCGTTGTGCGGGGCCGCGATGGGGTAGCGCTCGATCGCCGGGTCGCAGGTGACCGCCTGCGCGATGACCACCGTGTCCTCGCCGCCGTCGTCGCCGCCCTGCCCGTGGGGGCAGCCCGCGACCGCGACCGCGAGGAGCGCGATCGAACGCCCGTGGACGAGGCCCCGAAGGCGCTCAGCGCCCAAGCGGGTACCAGGGGTCGGGCTTGCGGCCGAGCATCTTCTCCAGCAGCGAGAAGCCCTCGATGGGCTTCCACTTGCGCTTGTACTCGACGAGCCCCCACGCGGCCTCGATGGTGAGCTCGATCTCCAGCCCGCCCCACTTCAGGTCGTACTCGATGGCGGGCGTGCGCGACACCGGAGCCTTCGCCTCGCCGGTGATGCTGGTGCTGCCGTTGACGTCGAGGTTGAGGGCGCTCTTCTTCATCAGGAAGAGGTTGCCGCCGGCCTTCACGGAGATCTTGCCCGAGCCCTCGACCTGCGCGCTGGACTTGTCGGCGGTGGTGCGGCTCCACGAGCCGAAGAGCTTCACCTCGCCCTCGAACTTCAAATACAGGTAGAGGTCGCCGATGTAGTCGGTCGTCCACTTCTTGATCCACGCGGGGATGGCCGCGGAGGGGCCGAAGGGAATGAGGAAGTAGCCCTTGAGCAGCGGGTCGAGCTCGAGGCCCGCGGTGTACTTGTAGAACGCCCGGTGGTCGCCCTCGTTCTCCGCCCACTTCCCGCTGAACTTCAGCCTGGTCTTGAAGAACTCCCAGTCGCCCTGCTTGCCGACCAGCGGCACCATCACCTTGTCGAGGGCCCACTTCAGCCGCTCGGTCTTCTCGTTGAAGGTGCGCAGCACGTCGGTCTTGAGCGTGAGCGAGGTCTCCTCCCACGGGCTGATCTTCACCTCGACGCTCCACTGCGTCGGCGGCTTCTTCAGGTCGATGGCGACGCTGAGCTCCCACTCGTCGATGGGGTACGCGCGCACCTCGAACTGCTTCGTCGGCCCCGTGCAGCAGGTGCAGTTCACCGAGTAGGTCTTCGGCTGCACCTCGAAGATGCCGAGGGCCTTGAAGCCCCAGCTCTTGGCCACGAAGCTGGAGTTCACGCCGGTCTTCACGACCTCCGACGCGAAGGGCGCACGCACCTCCCAGCGCGGGTGCTCGCCGCAGCCGCCCTTGAGCGTCGACTTGAGCTGGATGAGGTCGTCCTGGCGGCCCGGCACCACCTCCAGCAGCCCGGCCTTGTTGGCCTTGCGGCCGTTGTGCGCGCACGCCGCCTCGATGGCGAGGAGCTCGCACACCACCGCGGGCTTCACCCCGGGCGGCGGCGTCGACGGGCCCTTCGCACCGGGCTGCCCCTGGGCCCCGGCGTTGGCCTGCCGCACCTGCGCCACCGGCGCGCCCGGGTGGCGGAAGCCGATGTGCCGGCCGCGCAGCAGGCGCACCAGCGTGTTCGCCGCGACGTCGTCGTTGTGGATGTTGCGCAGCGCGATGGGATCGACCGTCGGAAACGAGGGGTTGCCGCTGAGCGAGCGGAGCATCTCGGCCCGCTGCGCCGGGGTGAAGGTCGCCAGGAAGGCCTCGGCGCTCACGTAGGGCACGGGCACCCCCGAGGCCACCAAGGCCGCGGGGTGCAGGAGGAGCTCGAAGCGCGTGCCTAGGCGGTTGTGGATGAGCATGCGGTCCTCTCGACGGCCCCACCGCTGACGCGGCGCGCCGCCGATCCTATCGCACGTCCCCAACCGTCACCACCTGCGTCGCGGGGCCGTGGTACGGTCGCGGGCGAGCCATCACCATCACCGTCACCACCGGTACCTAACGGGGGCAGAAGCGCCATGACCACGCAGGATCACTCGAACTACACGGTCGTGTTTCGGACGTCGGCGGAGTCGGCGCCGGACCTCTACGTACGGCAGATGGACGGCCACGAGGGGCTCTCGCAGCTCTACGCCTTCGACCTCATCGTGGAGACCTCCTCGGGCGGCCCGCTGACCTTCGACGCCGTTGAAGAGCTGCTGGTGAAGGACGCGTACATCGCCTTCGGCACCGACGAGGAGCACAAGGTCCACGGGGTCATCCGCGAGGTCGAAATGCTCACGATGAACGAGCCGTCGCCGGTGCTCTACCACCTGCGCCTGGTGCCGAAGTTCTTCGACAGCACCCTCACCGCGGGCTCGTGGGTCTATCAAGAACTCTCGGGGCCGCAGGTCATCAAGGACGTGCTGACGGAGGCCGGGCTGCACGAGGGCGACGACTTCGAGCTCCGCCTCTCGAAGAAGTACACGCCCTACGAATACAAGGTCCAGTATGAGGAGACGGACTTCCAGTTCCTCTCGCGGGTGATGGAGTACGAGGGGATCTTCTACTTCTTCGAGCACGGCGACGACGGGGCGAAGCTGGTCTTCGCGGACGGCAACAACAACTTCCCCGAGCTCGATGGCTTCGAGTCGCTCACCTACGACCCCCGCGGCGGCACCACCGGCGGGGAGCACCGCATCAGCGCCCTCACCCGCACGCGCCGCACGGTCACCACCAAGGTGACCGTGCGCGACTACAACTACCGCACGCCCTCCACCGAGCTCGTGGGCAAGCAGGACGTCGACCCCACCGGCGCCGGCGAGCACGTCTACTACGGCGAGCACTTCAAGGACCCGGCGGGCGGCACCCGCATCGCGAAGCTGCGCTCCGAGGAGCTGTTCGCGCACCGCGAGACCTACGCCGGCGCCACGGCGGTGCGCGGCCTGCACCCGGGGCACAAGTTCGCCGTCGCGAACCACTACTTCGACGCCATGGACCAGGAGTACGTCGTGACCGACATCCGCCACTCGGTGACGCAGGCGGGCGTCGGCGGCAGCGGGGGTTCGCAGGCCTATCACAACGAGCTCACCGCCATCCCCTACGCGGTGCCGTGGCGCCCGGTTCGCATGACCCCGGTGCCGCGCATCGCCGGGGTGATCCACGGCAAGGTCGACGCGGCCAGCGACGGCGTGCGCGCGGTGCCCGTCGACGAGCACGGCCGCTACAAGGTCATCCTGCCGTGGGACCTCGCGGGCAAGGCCGGCGGCAAGGCGTCCCGGTGGATCCGCATGGCGCAG
>CAIOSS010001223.1 GCA_903860995.1 uncultured delta proteobacterium
CGGTGGGCTGCCCGAGGCGGTCGCAGAAGGGGCGACGGTGACGTCCTGGAAGCGCTCACCGCCCGGGGTCGCCACGGGCATCGCAGCGTGGTGCACCACCCTGGAGGGGTCGACCCGGAGCGCCTCGATGGGCGCGCTCGCCTCCGGGATCTTGCACTCGGGGTGCAGCTCGTCGAAGAAGTGGCGACCGATGGCGTCCTTCGCCGCGATGCCGCTGCTGCGCTCGAGCACCCGGTTCCAGGCCTTCACGCGCAGGTCGGGGTCGACCACGGCGACGCCCACCGGGAGGCTCTCGACGACGTTCTCGAGGAAGACCCGGTAGTCCGCGAGCTCGCTCGCCGCGAGCGCAGCGCGGGCATAGAGCGCGAAGTTCTCGAACTTGAGCGCGAGGTGCTCGGCGAGCGCTGCGCAGAGCAACGTCGCGTCGCGGGTGATCCCGTCGGCACGCACCAGGAGCACGCCGTGCAGCGCGCGGTCCCGTCGCACCGGCACCACGAGGTGCACGCCCTCGCGCTGCATCCACCCGAGCATCAGCGTCGGCAGCTCCGGCGCCTGGTCGATCGAGTGGAAGCGCCGCGGGTGCCCCTCGACCATCTCCGTGAGCGCCTCGGTCATCGTGGCGCGCTCGCCCTGGGGCGTGCGCCCGTGCTGCAGGAAGCTCGCCTCGCCGCCGGTCACCTCGTGCATGGCGCCGAGGGCCATGGCCAGCACCGCGTCAGGGTCGATCATGGTGGAGGTCACCGAGAGCACGCGCTCGAGCACGCCCCGCGACGAGGGGCCCGACGCGATCATGGAGCCGGTGCGCCCCATGAAGCGCTCCAGCGCGTCGAGGGTGCCTCGCGAGAGCAGCGTCGGCAGGCCGGCCACCACGACGACCGCGAGCGCGGGGGTCGACGCCTCCGCGAGGCCTTGGTGGAGCGCCGGGGCGATGAGGCCCAGGTAAGCCGCGAAGAGGGCCGCCGCGCCGGTGGCGACGAGGGCCTCGGCGAGCAGCACCCGCACCTCGAAGAGGTGGTAGCGCAGGATGGCCACCCCGACGCCCCCGACCACGATGATGGCCATGACCACGCTCTGGGTCAGGTCGATCCACGGGGGGAGCCGCGCGTTACCAACGAGGTGAAGGGTGCCGTAGGCGAGGAGGTTGAGCACCCACGGCGTGAGGATGGCGACCTGAACGACGGAGACCGGGGCGCTCGGGGCGCGCTCGCCGGGGTTCGTCGCGAGCCGCCAGTTGCGGGTCACGTAGATCACCGTGAGGGTGAAGTACGGGAGCATGTAGAGCAGGGTCCAGGCGGGCTCGCGGCCGCTGTCGAGGCTCATCCGCACCGTCGACGCGATGAAGAGACCGGTGGTGACCAGCAGCGGGATGCGCAGCCAGGGCGGGGCGGGGCGGTCCCGCGGGAAGCTGTACGCGAAGAGGGTGAGGAAGTACGCCGAGCCGTAGGTGGCGACCGCGCTGGGAACGACCGCGAAGGGGTGACCCGCGGGCACGCCGCCGAGGTGGGCGAGGGTGAGGCAGAGCACGCCGGCCGCGAAGGTCCACCCCACCTGCTGGAAGTACCCGGTGTCGACCCGGCCGCCGGCGTCGCGACGGATGCGCCGGAGGAGGATCGCGATGATGGCGACGGAGAAGACCGCGGCGGGTGTGAGCCAGCGGACCACCGCGCTCACCCGCCCGTCACGCCAAGGCGCGTCGGGCCGAGGTTCGGGCGCTCGAGGCCGTACTCGCGGATCTTGCGGTCGAGGGTGGGGCGGGTGATGCCGAGCACGCCGCAGCTCCGGCGCTTGTTCCAGCCGGTCGCACCCAGCACGGCCGCGATGTGCCGGTGCTCGATCTCCCTCAGTGTCATGAAGCTCGCGAGGTCCACCGCCCCGTTGGAGTGCCCGTCGGGCCCTTCGGGTGCGTCGATGGTCCCGGCGCCGCTCTCTTCGTCCGCGGTCTCATCCGCCGGGTCGTCGACGTGGATGGGCAGCGCGGGCGCGTCGAGCACCTCGCCCTCGGTCACGACCACCGCCCGGGTGAGGGCGTTCTCGAGCTCGCGGACGTTGCCCGGCCAGGGGTA
>CAIOSS010001224.1 GCA_903860995.1 uncultured delta proteobacterium
CCTCAGAGGGCGAGGCCGGCGATTGCGGGCGCGGGCGGGTGCTCCCCTCGGAGGGCGAGGCCGGTGATTGCGGGCGTGGGCGGGTGCTCCCCTCGGAGGAGGGCGAGGCCGGTGAGTGCGGGCCTGGGCGGGTGCCCGGCTCAACCCGTCACATCCCCTGCGACGAGGTACTAGCGCCGTCGCCACTCCCGACCGCGGTCGCCGATCGCCCGCCTCGTACGTTGACCCGTCCGGTCGTCCTCGGGCGCTCAACAACCAACCGTTGATCGCTCCGAGGCCGCGCGCCGCGCTACGGTTCCCCGACGCTGAGCTCGCCCGCCGCGAGCGGCGCCACGACGCAGTCGCCCGCGGTGCCGTCCTCCCACACCAGGCAGGTGAAATCGATGGCGTCGTCGAGGGCGATCATCGGGTGGTGCCACACGCCCGGGCGGTAGCTCACGCCCTGGGTGCCGGTGGCGATGAAGGCGCGCGCGGTCGCGAGGTCGGGCGCCTCGTCGCCGAGCGCCACCAGCACGAGGTAGCGCCGCGCGTTCATGGGGATGAACACCTGCGTCGACAGCGGGTGCTTCTCCAGCAGCGCCACGTCCAGGGGCCACACCGTGCGCGGCGCGCAGCGGAAGCTGCACACGTTGAGCGTCGCCGCGGCGCGCAGCGAGGCGACGCCCGCGAGGTGGTCCCGGCGCGCGGCGGTGCCCTGGTTGGCGGGCTTCGCGGCCACGTCCGCGCGGTCGGCGGAGACCACGTCGCCGTAGGGCTGATAGGCCTCCGCCCGCAGGGCCTCGGCCGTGAGCGAGCGCACGTCAGCTCCCGCGGTAGGTGCTCAACCCGAAGGGGCTCAGCAGCAGCGGCACGTGGTGGTGCTGGCCGACGTCGCGCACCCGGAAGACGATCACGGCCTCGGGGAAGAAGCCCTCCACGCCCAGCGAGGCGAAGTAGGCGTCGGTGTCGAAGCTGAGGCGGTAGACCCCGCCCGCGAGCTTCGCGCCGGGCGGCACGAGCGTGCGCAGGCGGCCGTCGTCGTCGGTGACCCCGGCGCCCACCGGGGCCCAGGCGCCGTCGTCGACGCGGTGCTCGAGGGTGATCGGGACGCCCGCCGCGGGGCGGCCGCGCGCGGTGTCGAGCACGTGGGTGGTGATGCTGTTCATGGTTCGAGGAGCTTCTCCAGGCGCAGGCGGGTGATGCGGTGCTGCTCGGCCGCGGCGACGCGCAGCTCGGTCGCCGGGTCGTTGTTCATGCGCCCGCGGGCGATGGCGACCATCTCCTCCAAACTGCGGCCCGTGGCGCACACGATGTAGATGAAGCCGAAGCGGGCCTCGTACGCGCGGTTGATCTCCGCGAGCTCGGCGCGCAGCGCGTCGGAGGCGTCCCGGGTGCCCGACTGCTCGGCGCTCGACCAGGCCTTCGCGGTCGCGTCCTGCCCCGCGGCGGCCTTCTTCTCGCCGATGCGCGGGTGCGCGCGGAAGGCCTCGTGCCAGTCGTCGGGGGAGGTCCACGACCAGGTGGCGTCGGCGGCGGCCAGCAGCTCGGCGACGGTGGCGTAGGGCCGGCCGTCGCGCATCCACTCGTTCCATCGCGCAGAGCCGCAGCAGGCCCGCAGCGCGGCCTCGGCGGCCGTCGGGGTGAGCGTGTTGAAGCGCGCGAGGCCGATGCCCTGGCGGGCCTCGGGGGAGAGCGTCCCGAAGGCCCGCAGCCGGCTCACGCCGCCGTCGGGGAAGACCTCCAGCCGCAGGTGGGTGACCTCCCCGCCGGGGCTCAGCTCGTCCTCGAACCAGTGCCGCGTGTCGGCCTGGAGCTTCGTGCGCGGGAGCAGCTCGCGCCACGCGCCCTCGTCGGCGAGCCGGGCCTCTCCGCCCTCCCCCGCCGCGTCGCAGACCATCACCCGGCACGTGTCGGGGTAGTTGCCCTTGAAGTGGTGCGTGTCGATGACGAGGCGCGTGAGCGTTCCGCGCGCGGCGAGCTTCACCAGGGCCCAGTCGTGGTGCGGCCCCCGGCTGCGGCGGGTCTCCCAGCCGTCGCCCATGTTGAGCGCGCGGTCGGGCATGATGAGGTTGCGGCGCTCGCCGAAGAACATGTCGCTGCACGTCACGACGTGGGCGCCGTTCTCCGCCGCCGCGAGGTCGATCTCACCCCGGGCGTGGCCCGTGCGCCGCCAGTCGGGCACGGCCTCGCCGAAGACCCGCAGGCGGGCCACGCCGCCGTCGGGGAAGATGTTCAGTCGAACGTGGGTGAAGGCGTACGGAACCTCGATGGCGAAGGGGTTCTTGGCGTCGCCGTGGAGGGCCGACTTCGGGAGCACCTCGATCCACTCGGTGGCGGGGTCGGTGAGCGCCTCGATGCGCGCGTCGCTCGGCGCCGCGCAGGCCTCGATGGAGCAGTGCGAGGGGTAGTTTCCTCGGAAGAAGGCCGTGTCGACCACGACCCCGCGGAGGACCCCCGGGACGCCCAGGCGCACGATGGCCCAGTCGTGGCCCTCGACCCGCTTGCGACGGCTCTCCCAGCCGTCCATCCACTTCCCGCGGTCGGTGTACTCGTGCGGGAGGAAGACCGCCTCGGCGGGCTTCAGGAGGTTCTCCTTCTCGGCGAAGAAGTCGTCGCTGCACGCGATCACCGACGCCCGGAGGCGCAGCGAGGCGAGGTCCATGAGCTCGGTGAAGTTGGGCGATGTCATGAGCGGGTGATCCAGCGCCCTTCGGCGCGTTGGGGTGCGTGCCCGGCCTGGTGCGCGGGGCGGCCGCGAAGGTACGTCTCTCGGACCACGCCGCGAAGGGTCTCCCCTTCGTAGGGGGTGAGCTTGTTGCGGTGGTGGATGAAGGGCGCGCTCACCGTGAAGGTCGCGTCGGGGTCGAAGACCACCAGGTCGGCGTCCATGCCCTCGGCGATGGCGCCCTTGCGCGACGCGATGCCGGCGTGGCGGGCGGGCGCGCGGCACATCCACTCCACCACGCGCTCGATCCCGATGCCCCGGGCGTGCGCCTCGCTCCACACCGCCGACAGGCTGAACTGCAACCCCGCGATGCCGCCCCAGGCGGCCATGAAGTCGCCCGTGTCGAGGCGCTTGAGGTCCGGCGTGCAGGGCGAGTGGTCCGACACCACCATCGAGATGAGCCCGTCTTCGAGGGCCTTCCAGAGCCGGTCGCGGTTGCCGCGGTCGCGGATGGGCGGCGCGCACTTGTACCAGGTGGCCCCGTCGGGGACCTGCTCGGCGGTGAAGTGCAGGTAGTGCGGCGCGGTCTCGGCCGTCAGGGGAACCCCCTCGTCGCGCGCCCTGGCAAGCGTCTCCAGCGCGCCCGCCGAGGAGAGATGAACGATGTGCACGGGCGTGCCGACCTCCTTGCAGAGCCGGTAGAGCATCGCGACGGCCTCGTCTTCGGCGGCGGGCGGGCGCGAGCGCAGCCAGGTGGAGTACGCGCGGCTGTCGGGCGGCGGCGACTCCAGCGCCATCGAGCGCGCGGCCTCGTCGAGCGGCCCCGGCAGCTCGGCGTGCACCATGAACACGGCGCCCGTGCCGTGCAGGCGCACGAGCGCGCGGCGCACGTCGTCGACCCCCACGCAGGGGAACTCATCGACCCCGGAGGGCGCCAGGAAGCACTTGAAGCCGAGGGCGCCGCGGCCGAGCACGTCGGCGAGCACGGAGGTGTCGCCGCGGGTGTTGTCGGGGATGGCGCCGCCCCACAGACCCACGTCGACGGCGCAGCGACCCTCCATGGTCTCGGCCTTGGTCATGAGCCCCGCCGCGGTGGTGACCGGGGGGAGGCTGTTGAGGGGCATGTCGACCACGGTGGTGATGCCCCCCGCGGCGGCGGCGCGCGTGGCGCTCTCGAAGCCCTCCCACTCCGTGCGCCCGGGCTCGTTGATGTGCACGTGCGTGTCGACCACGCCCGGCATCAGCACGAGCTCACCCACGTCGCGGGCGCCGGGCCCGACGGGGAAGTCGGCGTGCTCGGAGACGCGGGCGATGCGGCCGTCGCGGATGTGCACCGTCGCGGCGCGCACGCCCGTGGGGGTGACGACGCGGGTGCTGCGGAGGATCAGTTCGTCGGCCATGGATGGGTGTTCCCCCTTACGGTCAGTCTTCGCGGGCGCCCTGGTCGATCCAGGCGCCGATGCGGTCGCGCTCGGCGTCGGTGATGTGCGTCGCGTTGTTGAGCGGCATGTTGTGGAGGGTCACCACCCGGAGCTTGATGCGCTCCTTCCACTGGAACACCTGCGCGTAGCGCTCGAGGACGATCCCGTTGGGGGCGACGGTGACGGCGGCGTTGGTGGGCCGCGTCGAGTGACACGGCACGCAGCGCTGCTGGACGATGGGCTCGATGTCGGCCCAGGACTGCGGGCCCGTGGCGCTGCTCACCCGCCGACGAAACCCTGCGGGGTAGGAGAAGAACACCAGCGTGGCCACGCAGGTCGCGAAGAACACCAGCGTCGTCGGGAGGAACCAGTTCCGCCAGGTGAAGCGGATGTTCATGAAGTGGCGAATGAGGGCGCTGCCGAAGGCGAGCACCAGCAGCACCGCCCAGTTGAGCGCGTGCCCGAAGGTGAGCGGGAAGTGGTTGCTGATCATGATGAACAGCAACGGGAAGGTCATGTAGTTGTTGTGGATGGAGCGCGCCTTGGCCTGGTAGCCCTTGGCGAGGTTCTGCCGGCGGTGCTCGCGGGTGGCGTTCACCAGCTCGTGCTGCGAGGGCACGATGACGAACCACACGTTGCCGGTCATCAGGGTGCCGAGCATCACGCCGACGTGCATGTACGCCGCGCGCCCCGAGAGGTAGTGGAAGAGCACCCCGGAGAGCCCGAGCACGATGCCGATGGAGAGCACGAACGACAGCGTCTGCCTCTTGCCGAGGGGCGATCGCCAGAGCAGGTCGTAGAGCACCCAGGCGCCCAGCACGCAGCCCACGCCGAGGGCCACCGCGCGGCCGCCGGTGATGCGCGCGACGGCCGTGTCGGTCATGAGGGCGGCGCCGCCCATGTAGTAGACGAGGACGAGCAGCGAGATGCCGCTCAGCCACGTCACGCCGTTCTGCCACTTGAACCAGTGGAGCACCTTGGGGAGCGCGCCCGGCTCGGGGTTGAGCTTCTTCACCTGGTAGAAGCCGCCGCTGTGGATCATCCAGTTCTCGCCGACGAGCCCCTTCTCGGGGTCGTCGGGCATGACCAGGTTGCGGTCGAGCCAGTTGAAGAGCATCGAATTGCCGATCCACATGATGCCCGCGATGAGGTGGACCCATCGCGCGATGAGGTGGAGCAGCTCGGTCAGGGACGCCATGGCGCGGGACTATAGACAGGCCCCGAGCACAGGCCAATCGCGCGATCTCAGAGGGGCATCACCGCGAGGTCGTGGATGCGCCACCGGCCGGGCATGGCGGCGGTGTCGAGCATCCGGCACCCGGTGTTGGCGCCGCCCACCCGCACCACGGTGTACTCCGTGCCGGTCAGCTCGCAGATGGCCGCGGCCTGGCCGTTTTCGTCGGGGAAGGCCACCGCACGGGTGATGTTGGGGCAGGCCTCGGGGCAGCGCACCGTCGGGACGAAGACGTCGGTCAGGGTCGACGACGACACGGCCGTGCTGGCGACGTACACGGTCGGGGTGCTGCCGCTGCCCGAGAAGGCCATCGCGTAGTGGCCGCGGCGGTCGGAGGTGCGGTACGCGGACACGGACACGGCGTTGTTGCGGTTGGCGATGAGCGCGGGCGTCGTCGCCTGGTGGAACCCGGTGCCGACGGGGGACATCACGACGGCCGAGTAGCCGCTGCCCGTGTCGGCGTTGCGGAGCTGGAGGTACTGCCCCTGGTTGCCAGGGAACGCGGTCATCCAGAGCACGCTCAGGCCGAACTGCACGTTGCGGTTCCAGGCCTGTACCTCGCGGAGGTTGTTGCTGCGGTGGTCGAAGACCCGCACGTTGCCCACGCTGCCGGGGTTCGACCCGCCCGCGAAGGTGTAGGCCACGGCGAAGGTACCGGAGCCGTTGGAGACGATGTCGAAGACCGAGCGCGGCGCGCCGGCGGCCGCGACGTCGCGTACCACCGAGCCGTCGTCGGGGTTCACCACGCTCACGGCCGTCTCGTCGACCACGATCAGCTGCGGACCGGTGAGCGAGCTCGCGCCGTCGAAGGCCACGCCCACGGCCCGCGGGCGCACGATGGTGAGCACCAGGTCGGCGCAACGGCGGTCGTCGGCGAAGGACCACCGCAGGAGGCGCCCCGTGCCGCGGTCGAGGTCCTCGGCCACGGCGACGAGGTAGGGCGCGCGGCACTCCGTCGAGGTCACCACCCCGGTGTCCACGGGCGGCACCACCCCGGTGTCCCGCGGCGGCATCACCCCGGTGTCCACGGGCGGCACCACCCCGGTGTCCACGGGCGGCACCACCCCGGTGTCCGTCGGCGCCACGCCCATGTCCGTGGGGACGACCACGCCCATGTCGTCGGGCGCGCCTGCGTCGCCGACGCGTCCGCGGAGGAAGCGGTCGAAGTCGATGCTGCACCCGGCAAGGATGGACAGCGCGCAGACGGTCATCGGGCGGAGCACGGGGCGCATCGGTGGAGCGTTGTCGCAGACCTCGCCGCGGACGTCACGCCGCCGCCCTTCCGGGGGTCACCGCTGGACATATCCAGTCACACGCGCTTGCGCGATCGCGCGTCGCGGCGCCATAGCATCGGGTCGAGCGATGCAACTGATCATCACGGAGAAGCCCAGCGTGGCCCGCGACCTCGCCCGCGCCCTCGGCGTGCGCGGCAGCGGCCAGGGGTGCATCGAGGGCGGCGACCGGGTGATCACCTGGTGCCTCGGCCACCTGGTGGAGTTCGAGGAGCCCGACGCCTACGACCCGGCGTGGAAGCCCTGGCGCCTCTCGTCACTGCCGATGCTCCCGGAGGCCTTCAAGCTGCGGCCGGTGCGCAGCTCGGCGTCGCAGTGGAAGGTGGTGCGCGGGCTCCTGCGCGACCGGCGCTTCGACGAGGTGGTCAACGCCTGCGACGCGGGGCGCGAGGGCGAGCACATCTTCCGGCTGTGTCACGAGCTCGCGGGGGCGAAGGCGCCGGTGCGCCGGCTCTGGATCTCGTCGCTCACCGAGGCGGCCATCCGCGAGGGCTTCGGTCGGCTCGAGCCGTCGGCGAGGTACGACGCCCTGGGCGACGCGGCGCGCTGCCGCGCGGAGGCCGACTGGCTGGTGGGCATCAACGCGACGCGCGCGGTGACGGTGCGCGGCCGCAGCGCGGGGAGCGACGCCCTCTTCTCCGTCGGGCGGGTGCAGACCCCGACGCTGGCGATGCTAGTGGCCCGCGACCAGGCGATCCGGGCCTTCGTGCCGAAGGACTACTGGGAGATCGCGGGGGACTTCCGCACGGCGGCGGGAGTGCGCTTCGCGGCGCGCTGGGCGCACGACGGGCGAGCCCGCCTGGCGCGGGCCGAGCTGGCCGAGGCGGTCATCGGGCGCGCGTCGGGGCACCGGGCGCCGCCCGACGGGCCGCGGGTGGAGTCGATGGAGACGAAGCGCCAGCGGGTGGCGCCGCCGATGCTCTTCGACCTCACGTCGCTGCAGCGCACGGCCAACGGGCGCTACGGCTTCTCGGCGCAGCGCACGCTCGACCTCGCGCAGGCGCTCTACGAGAAGCACAAGGTGCTCACCTATCCCCGCACCGATTCGCGGCACCTCAACAAGGGCATGCACGCGACGCTGCCCGAGGTGATCCGCGCGGTGGGCGAGCAGGGGGAGTACGCGGGCTTCGCCAACCGGCTGCTGGGTACGCCATTGCCGCGCAGCGGGCGGGTGTTCGACGACGGCAAGGTGCGCGACCACCACGCGATCATCCCGACGGACCACAAGGGCTCGCTGCACGCGCTGGCGCCCGACGAGCGGAGGCTCTTCGACCTGGTGGTGCGGCGCTTCTTCGGGGTGTTCTACCCCGACGCGGAGTTCGACCAGACCGTGGCGGTGGTGGTGGTCGGCGCCGGCGGGGCTCCCCCGAAGGCGGCGAAGAAGCGCGCGCCGAAGGACGACGACAAGAAGGACGAGGAGGTCGACGACCGGCTGCACGACGCGCTGCCGCCGCCGCCCGACCGCTTCGTGGCGCGCGGGAGGGTGCGGGTCGCCGCGGGCTGGCAGGAGGTCGCGGGCTTCGGCGACGACGAGCCCGCGAAGGGGGCGCGCGACGACGCGCAGACGCTCCCGGCGCTGCGGGAGGGGGAAGCGCTCACGGGGCGCTACGCGGCGGAGAAGAAGCAGACCCAGGCGCCGCGGCGCTACAACGACGCGACGATCCTCGGGGCGATGGAGTCGGCCGGGCGGCAGGTCGACGACGAGGCGCTGCGCGAGGCGCTGAAGGAGCGCGGGCTCGGCACGCCCGCGACGCGCGCCTCGATGATCGAGACGCTGATCACCCGCGGGTACGCGGCGCGGGAGCAGAAGTCGCTGGTCTCGACGCCGCTCGGCGAGGCGCTCATCGATGGGTTGCCGGTGCCCGCGCTGGCCTCGGCGGAGCTCACCGGCGCGTGGGAGGAGCGCCTGGGGCGCGTGGCCCGGGGGCTGGAGAAGCGCGAGGAGTTCATGCGCGACATCAAGGACGTGGTGCGCGACCTGGTGAAGCGGGTGGCCAGCGCGCCGGGCATCGCGGCGCCCGGGGCGACGAGGGCGCGGCCCGAGCGGCGCTCGCCGGGCGCGCAGGTCACGGCGAAGGCGACGATCGCGGAGCCGTCGAGCCCTGCGCTGGGGAGCCGCACGGGCGTGACGTGCCCGGTGTGCGGCGCCGGGACGCTGATCGTGGGCCGCCGGGCCTGGGGCTGCTCGCGCTGGAAGGAGGGCTGCGGCGCGGTGTTTCCGTTCGAGGCGGGGATGCCCGGCGCGAAGCCCGCGGCGAAGCCCCGGCGTCCGCGGCGCAAGGCCCCGGCGCCCTGATCACTTCCGGCGGCGGATGAGGCCCTCCTGGGCGCAGCTCGCCACGAGGCGCCCGGCGCGGTCGAAGAAGCGCCCGCGGACGAGCCCCCGGGACCCCGACGCCGAGGGGCTGTCGACGGAGTACAGCAGCCAGTCATCGAAGCGAAACGGCCGGTGGAACCACATCGCGTGGTCGAGCGACGCGACCTGCATCCCCGGGGTGAGCCAGCTCACGCCGTGCGGGTCGAGCGCCGTGCCGAGGAAGGAGAAGTCCGAGGCGTACGCGAGCATGTAGCGGTGCAGCGCGGCATCGTCGGGGAGCGCGTCGATGGCGCGCACCCAGAGCTGCCGACGCGGCTCGACGGCGGTGGGCTTGAGGGGGTTGCGCGGCTCGACGGGGCGGATCTCGATGGGCCGCTCGGCGGTCGCGATGGCCCGGAACGCCGCGGGCAGGCGATCGGCGAAGGCCAGGGCGAGCTCGCGCTCGGAGCGCAGGGCCTCCGGCGGGGGCACGTCGGGCATCGGGTCCTGGTGTTCGAGGCCCTCCTCCTCGACCTGGAACGACGCCTCCAGGCTGAAGATGGCCTCGCCCTCCTGCACGGCGTCGACGCGGCGGGTGCTGAAGCTCTTGCCGTCGCGCAGCCGGTCGACCGAGTAGACGATCGGTCGGCGCAGGTCGCCCGCGCGGAGGAAGTACCCGTGGAGCGAGTGCACCGCGCGGTCGGCGGAGACGGTCTGCGCCGCGGCGGAGAGCGCCTGGCCGAGCACCTGCCCGCCGAAGATGGCGCCCCAGCCGAGGTCCTGGCTGTTGCCGCGGAAGAGGTCGCGGTCGAGGCGCTCGAGCGCGAGGAGGTCGACGAGGTCGGACAACAGTTGCTGCATGGTGGCAGAGGTTTATGGGGGCGACTGCGCCGACGGCGTCAAGTGCACCGGGCGGAGGCGCTACCATCGCGGCCCCTTTGGAGCCGCTGCCCCATCGATGGAAGCAGCAC
>CAIOSS010001225.1 GCA_903860995.1 uncultured delta proteobacterium
CCGCTGCGTTCAATCCCTTCGCAGGGGGCCCTCCTCCCGGGGCGCCCCCTGCGCAGCCCGGCATTCCCGAGCCCGCGTTCAACCCCTTCGCGCAAGCCGCGCCTGCGGCCGTGCCCGCGAACTTCCCGAGAACCGAGGCGATGCCTGCGATGCTGGTGGCTCCTGCCGCTCCGCCCGCAGACGCGCCCTTCAACCCCTTCGCGCAGGCCGCGGCCGCCCCGATGCCCGCTGCCCCGCCTGCAGCGCCATCTGCAACCGCCGAGGCCCCGCCGCCGCCGGGTGAGTTCAAGCCCTTCCTTCCGCCCGGCTCCTGAGCGTCGTACCCCTCCGTCGCCGCCACTCCCCCACAGCGTTTCCCCCTCAACGAGACTGCGCCATGACCAACGCTTCCAGCACGCTCCTCCATCACATCGGGGCGGACGATGTCCCCTCGGACAGCGGTGCCGTGTTCGCGCTCCGCTCCCCGACGAACGGTTCACTCGTGGCGCAGGTCGCTCGCGGCTCTGGCGTGGAGGTCGACCGCGCGGTCGCCTCGGCGCGAGCGGCCTTCGACGCCTGGTCGGTCGTGCCGGCGCCAGCTCGTGGCGAGGTGCTGTTCCGCGCCGCGGCGCTGCTTCAGTCCCGCAAGGACGCCATCGCCGAGGTGATGGCGCGGGAGATGGGAAAGCGCCTCGAGGAGGCCCGCGGAGACATCCAGGAGGCCATCGATACGGCCTACTACGCGGGCAGCGAGGGCAGGCGCCTCTTCGGCCACACGGCGCCGTCCGAGCTCTCGGACAAGATGGGCTTCACGCTCCGCCGCCCCATCGGCGTGGTCGGTGTCATCACGGCGTGGAACTTCCCGGTCGCCGTGCCCAGCTGGAAGATCCTTCCCGCGCTGCTGTGCGGCAACACCATCGTGTGGAAGCCGGCCGAGGAGGCCCCCGCGAGCGGCGCCATGTTCGCGCAGGCGCTCTGGGACGCGGGGCTTCCGCCGGGGGCCCTCAACATCGTGCACGGCTTCGGTGAGGAGGTCGGCGCCGCGATCGTGGCCCACCCCGACACCCGCGTGCTCGCCTTCACCGGGAGCACCCCGGTAGGGCGCGCCATCGCCGAGACGGGCGGTCGCATGCTCAAGCGGGTCTCGCTCGAAATGGGCGGAAAGAATCCCGTGATCGTGATGCCCGACGCCGACCTCGGGCTCGCCGTCGACGGCGTGCTCTGGGGGGCCTTCGGCACCGCCGGCCAGCGCTGCACGGCCACCAGCCGGCTCATCGTGGTGGGTGACGTCCACGCCCGGATGATCGCGACGCTGGTCGAGCGCGCGAAGGCGATGCGCCTGGGCGACCCCCTCGACGCCGCGACGGAGGTGGGCCCGCTGGTGAGCGAGGCGCAGCGGTCGCGGGTGCACGGCTTCGTGGAGCGGGCGATCGCCGCGGGGGCGACGTTGCGCTGCGGCGGCGGCCTCCCGACGGAGCCCTCGCTCCAGGGCGGGTGGTTCTATCCCCCCACGGTCATCGACGAGGTCGCGCGCGGCAGCGAGCTGGCGATGAGCGAGGTCTTCGGGCCGGTGCTCGCGGTCATCCGCGCGTCGAGCTTCGATGAGGCGATCGAGATCGCCAACGAGGTCCCCTTCGGTCTGAGCTCATCGATCTACACGCGCGACGTCAACCAGGCGATGCGCGCGGTGCATCGTCTCCAGTCGGGGATCACCTACGTCAACGCGCCCACCATCGGCGCGGAGGCGCACTTTCCCTTTGGGGGAGTGAAGGACACCGGCAACGGTCACCGCGAGGGCGGCTGGGGCCCGTACGAGTTCTTCACGGAGATCAAGACCGTCTACATCGACTACTCAGGCACGCTGCAGCGCGCCCAGATTGACAATCGCGAGGGCTGAGCGTCACTCCACCACGACGGTGCGCTCGACCACGTCGAAGCCGCCGCGGGTGTCCTGGGCGGTGAAGACCAGGCGCACGGGGCCCGGCTCGCGCGGCGCCATCCAGCGGTTGAGGATCGGGCCGTTGGGGGTCAGCGCCGAGTCGACCCGGAAGGTGTTGTTCATTTCGCCCTTGTCTGTGAAGAACCCGAACTGCAGCCGCTCGGGGGTCATCACGCGGTTGCCCTGGAGGTCGAAGGTCGACTGGCTCTCGCGCGAGCCCGCCGAGACGCCCACCTCGAAGCTGTGCTCGATGCATGGGTCGGTGGTGCAGCGGGGCACGCGAAGCGGGCTCTCGTCGCCGACGACCATCGCCTCGGCGAGGGGGCGCCCGCTCAAGATGAATCCCACCCGATCGATGAACGGGTTGTGGTTGGGCGGAAGCGTCTCGGCGGTGCGCACCAGCAGCGAGCGGGTCATCACCCACGACTCGCTCCCCTCGCCCTGGCAACTCGGCAGTCGCGTGCTCGGGTTGAGGGCGACGGTGCCGCCCGCGCAGGCCATGGCGACCACCTGGATGCGCGGCCGATTGGCGGGGTCGACCGAGAACTCGATGCGCGGCACCTCGTAGGTGACCGCCGGGCCGGTGAGCACGGACAAGCCACGAGCGCTGCAGCCGAAGGTGGTGCCCGTCACCGTCGCCTCGGCGCAGAACACCCAGGTGACGTTGACCGGGCGGGAGGTGGTGGCGGGGTCGACGTAGGAGAGGGTCATGCGCACGCGCTCGCCGGGCGAGGCCTCCGTGACACCGGGATCGGCCGCGCTCCGGGTGACGTTCTCGATCTTCGCGCCGAAGAGCCGGAAGGCGCGGATCTCCCAGGCCGGGGCGAGATCGTTGCCGCAGCCGCCGAGGGCGAGCGCGCAGCCGACGGCTACGGCCGCGCGCAACTGGTTCATCTCAGTACTCATAGCGGAACCCCAGGTTCGGGAAGATCGGGATGCCGGTGACCGTGGTCGATTGGGTATAGTTGTAATTGTACTGCACGCCTTCGGGGTTGGCGTTGTTGTAGACATTCAACACCTCCAGGAAGAGGTTGAGGCTGCCGCGCCGGAAGGTCCATGTCTTGTCGATGCGCACGTCGAGCTGGTGGAAGGGCGCGTTGCGGGCCGAGTACGACGCGCCGGGAATCTGCGTGTAGGTCCCCGAGTCGCCGTTGTAGACGGCGCCGATGATGGGGGTGGTGGGGTTGCCCGTGACGAAGCGGAAGCGCAGCCCGACCTCCCAGCCGCGCCCGAGGCGATAGCTGCCAATCAGGGTGAGGATGTGGGTCTGGTCGAACTGGAAGATACGATATGGGGACACGGGTGAATCGCGGCGCTCGGAGCGCGAGATGGTGTACGCGAGCCAGCCGAAGAAGCGTGACGAGGGGCGGTGCCGGAGGAGGATCTCCCCGCCGTAGATGCGCCCGATGCCCGAGTTGAGGTAGGCCGCGCCCTGCACC
>CAIOSS010001226.1 GCA_903860995.1 uncultured delta proteobacterium
CCAACATCTCGCCGCAGCGATCGAGGTGATGCAAATAAGCGCGGCTAAAACCTTCTCGGCCACCATCGTCCCACGGGTCGCCGTAGCCCTGGAATCCCCGCCGCGCGATGCCGTCGCGGAGGGTCGTCACCCGCCGCTCGAGGGCCGCGTCGCCGCCCGCCGCCCCGGTGGCCGCGCCCGGGTGGCCGCCCATCGCGCGCGCCACGGCATCGAGCCCCGCGCGGTCGCTCTTGAAGAGCAGCACCGCGTAGGCCCCCTGACCGTCGAAGGCCTCCAGCGCGTGGTACACCCGTCGCGCCGCGGTGGCGCAGAGCTGCACCGTCGGGTGCGCGTCGACCTCGACGTCCTCCACCACGAGGTCGCCGCTGGGATCGTAGAGGTGGGCGTCGAGGTCTCGGATCGCCGCCGACCCGATGGCCACGACGGACACACACTCCCCCGCGCCGAGTTCGACCACGCTCGTGGCCTGGCCGCGCGGGGTCAGGAAGCCCCGCGACAGCACCCCCGCGAAGCGCACCCCCCCGGTCGCGACCCGCGCGCGAAGCTCCTCGACGCGCCCTCCCAGCACCTCGTCGGGGCCCGGCAGCGCGGCGACCGCGGGTGTCGTAGGCGTCGCCGGACGACGGCACCCGGCCGCGACGAGCAGCGTGAGCGCGAGCGCCGCGCGCGCCGTCATCGGGGCGCCTCCTGTCGATATCCCCACAGCGCGAACTCTCCTCGTCCCGATGGCGTGCGGGCGTGCAGGTACGCCCGCGTCGAGCGCGCCGGGCAGGCCCAGATCTCCGCCGGCGAGCGGGCGCCGGTGTATGCCGACAGCAGCGCGCCGTCGGGCCGCGTGAGCCAGAGGTCGACCACCCCGGGCGGCGACGACGCCACGGCGGCGTACCGGTAGCACTCGCCCCCGCGGAGCTCGACCGGAACCCGATGCTCCGCGCCGATCCACGACGTGCCGAGCATGGGCGGCAGCGCGACGGCCCAGCCATCGGCGCGCGCCGACGCGTCGATGGCAACCGCAGCGGCCCGCAGCCGGTCGGGCAGCGCGCCGGGGCCGAGCATCGGGTCGGGCGTCGGCGCCTCGGCGACGGCGAGCGACCACTCGCCCGAGCCCGAGAAGAGTCGCAGCTCGATAGCGTGCGGGCCGCCGCCGCCGGCGCAGAAGGTCACCTCGGGTCGCGCGTCGAGCCCGACGTCCTGCCCGAGCACCTCGCCCGAGGGAGCGCGCACGACGAGGTCGATGTCCTCGACGCGCTCGCCGCCGAACGCGATGGCCGTGTAGCAACGGCCGGCGACGAGGTCCCAGGGGTGCTGCTCGCTCCGCCCCCGGGGCATGTTGCCGTTGACCACCGAGCCCTCGCGCCGGTAGCCGCGGGCGCCCAGGGACGCGAGGGCCGTCTCGATGGCCTGCGCCGGGGGCCGCACCGCCGGGTCACGACCGAGGGCGCCGCGGGGCGTACGCACGCCGTTGGACACCCCGTGCGGTCGGTCGCGCAGCACGTCGCCGAGGGGAGGCGGCAGCGCCGGGGGGTTGGCCATCGCGAGCACGGCGACCTCGCCGGCGCCGACGACCGCCGTGGCCATCACGAAGAGCGTGGCGGGCGCCGTGACGCACGCACGCGCGAAGGGGTGGGCGTCGTCGCGCACGTCGTGGCCGAGCTCGACCCCTTCACCGTTGAGCACCCGGAGGTCGAGGTTGCCCATCTCGGGCATACCCACCGCGGTAAAACCGAGGCACTGCGGTCGCTCGACCCGCAGGGAAACCCCGCGCGCCCCGCCCTGCCGCAGGAACATGACCGCCGACTCCTCGAAGGGCTGCGCCCCGCGCGCTCGAAACGCCCCCCGAACCCGCGCGACCCGGTCGGCAAGCTCAGGCACCGGGGCGGGCCCGGCCACCGGAGCGGGCGCTGGAGCGGCGACGGTCACCGGCGGCGGGGGCCGCGACGTCGCGCAGGCCGCCACGAGCGGGAGCGCGAGCAGGACAGCGCGAAGGGGTTCACGCATCGAGGGCCGTGAGCTCGGGGTAGCGGGCCAGCATCGCGTCGAGGGACATGCGATCGGTCTCCACGGAGGGCGACCAGATGACCTCGAGCGCCACGACGAGGGCGTCGAGCGCAGACAAGGCCGCGAGCGTCGCGCCGAGGGACGCCCGATCGCCCGCCGCGCAGGGACGGAGCGGCCCGACCGCCCCGAGCACCACGCACACCACGACGTGGCCGGGCACCGTCGGGTCGAGCAGAACCGCCGCGGGGGTGGTCACCTCGTTGCGCCGCGTCTCGATGGGGTACCGACCGCGCAGCTCTTCGGCCATCGCGTCGAAGAAGGGCGGCGCGTCGTCGAGGGAGCGCAGTGCGTCGACGGCGAGCGCGTGCGTGGCCCCGGGCGCGTCGGCCGCCAGCCGCGCTGCCACCGCGCGCAGCGCCGCGAGGCGGCCGTCGTCGGTGGCCAGG
>CAIOSS010001227.1 GCA_903860995.1 uncultured delta proteobacterium
CCCGCGACGACGGTGGACCCTGGTGGGTCTCCTCACGACCCTCGCAGCCTGCTCGGAGACCACCACCCTCACGCCGCCCGCCGCGGTGGTTGCCGGCGCTGACGTCCCGCCTGCGGTCGACGTCCCGCCCGCGGTGGATGTTCCCGCGGCCCCGGCCGACGTCGGGGTGATGCCCAGCGGCATCGGCGAGCCCTGCGAGTCCGAGGGCCCGGGCTTCCCGCCCACCCAGGGGAGCTGCCGTAGCGGGCAGCTGTGCCTGTCGGCGGCCATCGGGTTCCGCGGCGGGTACTGCGTGACGGTCTGCCAGGGTACGCGCTGCCCCGGCGACGCGGCCTGCGGGCGGCTCCAAGGGTTCCCGGTGTGCCTGCGCACCTGCGCCACCAACGACGACTGCCGCCGCGCCGAGGGGTACGTGTGCCGCGCGGCCGAGGGCAGCCCCTCGCGGGTCTGTCAGGTCAACGACGCGCCCCCCGGCGTGCGCCCCGACGACTCGGCGTGCTTCACCGCGGGCGCCGCGGGCGCCCACCCTGCGCCGGCGCTCCCGCGCGTGACCTTCACCGGCGCCAACGGCGACGCCAGCGGGCCGCGCACCGACAGCTTCCTCGAGGCCGAGGGCAACGTCGCGGTGCACCCCACCAACGGCCACGTCGCGGTGAGCTACATCTCCGCCAACTTCGGCGGCCAGATCTACATGGGCACGTCGCGCTACCCCGGCACCGGCACCCAGTGGATCGGCGACGGCACCGTGCGCGACCCGACGCTCAACAGCTCCAGCGACCCGGTGCTCGACTACAGCGCCGACGGCGTGCTGCGCATGACCTTCATCGGGCTCCAGCGCAGCGCGAGCTCGCAGGTCACCGGGGTGCACGTGCGCGTCACCGAGAGCCGCGACGACGGCACCACCTGGGCGACGCCGCGGCAGGTCGACCCCGCCGGGGTGTGCCCGCAGGGCACCGGCGGCATCTGCGACAAGCCCTGGATCCTCTCGACCCCGGGGCCCACGGCGGAAGCCCCGACGGTGCTCTACCTGGGCTACCTCGCGCAGAGCGCGCGCACCGCCGACCTCGTGGTGCAGCGCTCCGACGACGCGGGCATGACCTGGTCGCCCACCATCCGCCTCGCGGCCCTCGGGGTCATCGGCGGCGCCACCGTCGCGCACAACCTCATCCAGTTCGCGGCGGGGCCCGGGCGGCTCGTGGCGGCGGCGTGGGCGGGGCTCTCCGTGGGCGACGGCAGCGGCGGCACCGACAGCAACGCGCGCTTCGGGTCGCCCGCCAACCGCGTGCTCTTCCGCCGCAGCCGCGACGGGTTTCGCACCCTCGACGCCACGCGGGTGGTGTCCCGCTCCACCGACACGCCCGTGTACACGCAGCCCCCGGTGGCCCTCGACGGCGCCGACACCGTGCACGTGGTCTACGTGAGCGGCGACGCCACGGGCGCCTGGGATGTGATCCTCGCGACGAGCACCAACGGCGGCGACACCTGGCAGCACCGCAAGGTCAACGACGACCCGGAGAGCTGCGCGCTGCACATGCTCCCGGCGATGCTGGTCGACCCGGTCACCCACGACGTGCACGTCACCTGGATGGAGAACCGCTTCGGCGAGGGCGCCGTCGCCTACGCCCGCTGCCCGGCCAGCGCCGCCGCCGCGTGCGGGCGCAACGAGCAGGTGAGCGACCGGCCCTTCCGACTGAGCAGCAGCCGCAACCCGCAGATCTGGCACGGGGACTACAACGGCCTGACGCTCTCCCCGCAGGGCGAGCTCTGGTCGACCTGGAGCGACACGCGCACCGGGACGCCGGCGATGTACACCGCCCGCGGCCGGGCCCGCCCGGCGCCGTAGGACTGTCCGCGCGGTGATCCTGCTCGTCGACAACTACGACTCGTTCACCTTCAACCTGGCGCAGCTCATCGGTCGCGTCGCGGGCCCCGGGGTCGAGGTGCGCGTGGTGCGCAACGACGCCTACGCCCCCGACGAGCTGTGGTCCTGGGGCCCCTCGCACGTGGTGATCTCGCCGGGGCCGGGCGACCCCTCGCGGGCGGGCGTGAGCGGCGCGCTCATCACCGCGGGGCGGGCGCCGGTGCTGGGGGTGTGCCTCGGGCACCAGTGCATCGCGGCGGCGTGGGGCGCGCGGGTGGAGCGGGCGCCGGAGCCGGTGCACGGCCGCGGGTGGGCGGTGCGCCACGACGGCCGCGGGGTGTTTACCGGAGTGGGTAATCCGATGCGGGCCGCGAGGTACCACTCGCTGGCGGTGGCGCGCGGGACGGTGCCCGCGTGCCTGGAGGTGTGCGCGGACACGGCCGAGGGGGTGGTGATGGCGCTGCGGCACCGGGAGCGCCCGGTGGTGGGGGTGCAGTTCCACCCCGAGTCGGTGCTCACGGGGGAGGGCGACGCGCTGGTGCGCAACTTCCTCGCGGGGCGGTGCTGAGCGGGGGAATCGGGGAGGGGAGTGGTTCTCCAACGCGTCTGGTATGCGTTCCGAGACCTCACCCCCCAGCCCCCTCTCCATGCATGGAGAGGGGGAGCAGGAGCGAGAATTCAAGCGATTTCGTTGCAGTCCGACCCCCCTCTCCATTCATGGAGAGGGGCTGGGGGTGAGGTCTCGCATCAGACCCGTCAGGCGACCGCGCCTCAGCGCTCGCGCACGCAGTGCCGCGCGAGCACGTCGGCCACGGTGGCCGTGAGGCGCTTGCAGGTCGGGATGTGCAGGTACTCGTTGGGGCCGTGGGCGTTGCTGCCCGGGCCCAGCACCCCGGTGATCAGAAACTGCGCCTGCGGGAACTTCTCCCCCAGCATCCCCATGAAGGGGATGGTGCCGCCCTCGCCCATGGACATCGCCGGGCGCCCGAAGAAGGTCTCGCTCGCCGCGTGCAGCGACGACTCCAACCACGACGCGAAGGGCGGCGCGTCCCAGCCCGGACCGCCCTTCTCGGCCTCGAAGCTCACCCGCGCCCCGTACGGCGGATCGCGCTCCA
>CAIOSS010001228.1 GCA_903860995.1 uncultured delta proteobacterium
CCGCTGCTGCGGCGGGGCGCCGGCCCCGGCGGCGACGTACCCGCGGGAGGTCTCCCGGCGGCCGTTTCGCGAGGAGCCCATGACGGCGGCGCAGGTGTCGGCCATCGTCGCGAGCGTCCCGGAGCTGGAGCGCCTGCGGCTGCGCGAGGGTCTGGCGATGTTCCTCCCCGCGGCCATCAACGAGGTCATGAACCACGGGGCGACGAGCGTCGACCTGCACCCCGAGTTTACGATCACGGTAAACCCCGTGCGCTGGAGCCCCACCTTCGGCGAGGACATCCTCGTGCTCGGTGCGCGGTCGCGCGCCGGGAGCTGGGTCGCGGCGCTCTGGGTGCTCCCCGACGGCCGCTACCGGCACGCGTCGAGCTTCCTGCTGCAGGGCGACACCGTGGCGATCGCGCTGGCCTTCGGCGAGGCCCGCCGCGAGGTGGTCTGGTCGTCGTGCTGGAACTGCGGCGGCGAGCACGGCGCCGCCTCGTACACCGACGACAACCGGGTGCTGATCGTGCAGCGCTGAGCGACCCTTGCTCCCTCTGCCGGGCGATCGGGGCTAATACTCGCCGGGGTGAGCGCAGACTCGATCGTGCCTTCGCGGGACCCCAGCCAGCCGCCGCTGTCCGCCGACGAGACCGCTCCCCCGCGCACCGGCCGCGAGCGCCGCGAGCGCCGCGTGCCGCTCCGGGTGTGGCTGTACCCCTTCCTCTTCCTGCTCGGCGCCTCCGCGCTGATCTTCGTGACCACCTTCTGGCTCGACGCGCGGCGCCTCCCGAAGGCCCCCACCCTCGCGTGGAACCTCACGCACTACGCCGGCGCCGAGATCGCCGACCTGCTGCGCGACGTGAGCCAGCTGGTGACGGCGCTGCTCGGCGTGGCCATCTCGGTCGTCGCGATCATCGTCGAGCTCGCGGCCAACCGGTACACCCACAAGATCACCGAGCTCTTCTTCCGCTCGACGGTGAACTTCTCCGTCATGGGCTTCTTCGTCATCGCGGCCATCGACTCCATCTGGGTGTCGTTCACCATCCGCGAGGACTTCATGCCCGTCTGGGGGACGCTCACCTCCATGGCGCTCATGACCCTGAGCATGCTGCTCCTGCTGCCCTACTTCGCATTCGTCTTCGACTTCCTCAACCCCCTCAACATCGTCGAGCGCATCCGCTCGGAGACGCTCTCCATCATCCGCGAGGCGCCCGCCACGATCACCACCGCGCGGCGCAGCGCGGAGGTCATCCAGCAGGGCGCCGCCGACGGCGCCGAGCAGCTCTCGGACGTGGTGCTCAACGCCATGGCCAACCACGACGGCGCCATCGCCATCGCGAGCGTCACCGCCCTCGGCGACCTCGGCCAGGATTACCTCGCCGTGAAGGGCGCCCTCCCCCTCGACTGGTTCGTCATCACCGACGCCGTCGCGCAGAACCCCGATTTCGTCTCCATGTCCCCGGAGGTGCTCGAGTCCGTCGGGCGCGAGCGCGACTGGTTCGAGTTCAAGCTCCTGCGGCAGTTCCAGACCATCTACCAGGGCGGACTCGGGGGCAGCCGCGAGCTCTGCTACGTGGTCGCCATCAAGACCCGCGAGCTGGCCGAGAGCGCGATGGAGCGCAACGAGCCCCGCGTCGTCTCGCTCTGCATCAAGTTCTTCAACACCTACCTGCGCAGCACCGTCAACAGCCGCGACGTGCGCACGGCCTACAACGTCTTCCACCAGTACCGCCTGCTCGCCGACACGGCGCTGCGCCGCAACGAGGGCCGCTTCGCCATCGAGATCGCGCGGTACTTCAAGTACTACGGCCAGCTGGCCTTCAACGCCGACCTCGGCTTCATCCTCGAGACCTCGGCGTACGACCTCTGCACCCTCAACGAGATCGCGTTCAACCTCCAGTCCCCGGAGCGGAAGGAGCTTCTGCACATCTTCCTCCAGGTCGACAAGGAGGGCGACGGCGGCACCCGCGAGGCCTCCCTCAAGGGCGTGCGCAAGGCGCAGGTGAAGCTGGCCACCTGGTACCTCCTGCACCGGGACGAGGCCTCCGCGCGCGAGGTGTTCCGCGACATGCGCTACGAGAGCCCCGCGCGGCTCGCGTCCATCCGCGACGAGATCCTCTCGGTCACCTCGCCCGAGTTCTGGGAGATCACCGACCGCGGGACCAACTTCGACTTCATCCCCGCTGCCCGAAAGCGCGAGCTCGTGGAGTTCTTCGGCTGGTTCGGCGACACCATCCCGGCGCCCCGCGTCGGCCTCGTGCCCGACGACGACCCGGGCGAACACCCGGCGCCCGCCAACGTCCCCTGAGCCCTCACGGTGGGTTGACCCGTCGGCACTGTACGAACGCTGCGCACACATATCGCGCAAGGCGCGGACAATGATGCCGCACCGCGCTCCCCCGCCGCGCCCCACCCTCCTGATCTACCCGCTTTTTCACGGGGATCCTATTGTGGAATGAGAGCTGCAACGGTGCTTCTCCGACCGAGGAGAACGAAGCGTGAAGTGGACGATCGGCGCACGCGCGCATGGGCATCAGTTGATAGGGTTTGCGACCGGGCGGTCCCTGCGGCCGCGGGGGAGGCTCTGATGGGCGCTCGCTTCGTCGTCACCAGCGGTGCCGAGCTGTTGAAGGGTATGACCTGCGGGCGGGTTCAGCTCCCGAAGGGCGAGACGCCGATCGACTCGGTCGTGCGGCGCATCCACCGCGAGACCGGCCTCCGCCTCGTGAACGTCAAGCAGGACACCGCCGGCGAAGACGCCGCGGTGAGCCACTACGAGATCCTGCTGGGGCGCGGCCGCGCCAAGGCCGTCGCTGGCGCCATCCGGGTGACCATCACCCTCTGACGGACCGCGCGCGGCGGCTACATCCTCCCCCGCATCGCGTCGAGGCGGAGCTTCCAGACCATCACCACGGCCTCGGCGAAGATCTTCCGGGACATCTTCGAGGCCCCCGCGCGCCGGTCGACGAAGAGGATCGGCACCTCCGCCACGCGCAGGCCCCGCAGCACGGCGCGGTAGGTCAGCTCGATCTGGAACGAATACCCGTTGCTCTTCACCCCATCGAGGTCGATGCGCTGGAGCGCGTCGCGGGTGAAGGCCTTGTACCCCGAGGTGAGGTCGCGCACATCG
>CAIOSS010001229.1 GCA_903860995.1 uncultured delta proteobacterium
TGCTCGCGGCGCTGGAGGCGGTGCTGCGCGCGCACCCGCGGCTCTGGGGCGACGAGCTCTACGTGCAGCTCAAGGGGCTGAAGCCCGACTCCCTCGAGGTGGAGGTGATGGCGTGGTTTCGGACCGGGGTGCTGGAGGAGTTCTGGCGCTACCGGCAGGAGGTGCTGCTGGGCTTCCTGGAGGCCCTGGAGGGCCTCGGGGTGAAGATGGCGCGGCCGTCGCAAACCCTGCACTGGGCCGAGGCCGCGGGGTCGCGGGAGAAGCCGAAGCAGGCGTAGGCCGTGCCGGCGCACGCGCCGCCCCCCTCGTGCCCGTCGCTTGACACACCCGCCTCTCACCGCGAAGAGCTTCGTCCCCCACCGATGCGTCCGCGCTCCCGCTCCCTCCGTCTCCCCGCCGCCCTCGTCGTGCTCGCCGCGCCGGCGCTCGCCGCGGCGCAGCCGCGCCCGATGGAGTACGCCCGCCCCTCCCGCGCGCCCGGGCGCGCCGGGCACGGCGAGCTCATCGCCTTCGCCCGCGACGTCGTCGCCGCCCGCGACGGCGACCGCGTGCTCCTCGCCTGGATCGACCACACCCGCAGCGGCAGCGGCCAGCTCCGCACCTCCCTGCTGCGCCTCGACGCCGACGGCGCCCTCGTGCGCGCCCGCCCCGACGCCCCGCTCGCCGACTCGCTCCGCACCCCCAGCCTCGCCTGGGACGGCCGCCACGGGGTCCTGGCCTGGGTCGTCCCTCCCCCCCCACCACCGCCGCGCGCCGTCCCGGGTGGTCCGCCCGTACCGCGTCGCATCCCTGGAGCGTCTCCGCCGCCGATCGACGAGACGCTGGGCCTCCGCGAGCGCTCCGGGGGCGACATCGTGGTGCAGCGCCTCGACGCCGACGGGCTCCCCGAGGCCACTGCCCGCGTGGTGTTCCATGAGAACAGCCGCCTCACCCGCGTCGCCGTCGCCCTCGACGATCGCGCCGCCGTCCTCGCCTGGACCGGCGCCGTCGTCACCGACGACGAGGTGCGCGAGACCGTCCGCGCGCTGCGCCTCGGCCCCGACCTCGCGCCCACCACCCCGATGGCCCTCCACGCCGGGCTCATCGGCGAGCTCGGCGACGTCCTCACGCTCACCGCCCGGCCCGACCGCTCGTTCACCCTGCGCGCGAGCGGCGCCGCGTGCCGGTCGCTCCCCCACGAGCCCCCGCCGCCCCTCTTCACCGACGACGCCTCGGCCCGCGTCGAGTCCCCCAGCCGCTCGCTCATGCCGCAGCAGCCGCTGCGCGAGCTCGCCGGGCCCCCCATCGCCTGCGAGCCCGTCGGCCTCTACGAGACCACCCTCGCGCCCGGCGCCCCCATCGCCCCGATGCGCCGCGTGGCCGCCCTCTCCGACGCCCCGCCGCCCTCCCTGCGCGCGCCCGACCTCACGCCCCGCGTGCACCCGCGGCCGGGCTTCGATGTGCCCGTGGTCGAGCGCCCCGTCGCCCCGCCCGACCCCACGGCGGCCGACCCCTTCGCCGCGCCCCGCGCGCGCGCCGCCGACGGCCCCCACCTCGCCGTCATCGACCAGGGCGGCCGCACCCTCGCGCTGCGCTCGGGCGATCGCGCGGCGGTGCTCGCGACCAGCCCGCGGGGCTTCGCCTCGGTGGCCCTGCTGCCCGGCGCGCCCGCCATCGTGCTCTCGCGCGAGGGCGTCTGGAGCGGCCCGGTGCGCGCGTGGATCGCCGACCGCCCGGGCACCGCCCCCGTCGCCCTCCCGCCCGCGACGGTGACGTCCGCCGGGCCCCGCGTGCCAGTCGCCCACCCCTACGTCTACGACGAGGCCTACGCGCGGCTGTGGGTGCGCGCCCGCACGGCTCGCGCGCTGTTCATGCGTCACGAGAACACCGCGGGCGCCCTCGCGGCCCGCCCGGAGGCCCCCACCGACCCGCGCATGCCCGGCATCCTGGCCCAGCGGGCCCGGCTGCGCGTGCGCTGGGAGTCCGTCTGCGGCGGGCTCATGACCCGCGCGGCGCAGCTCGCCCGTCGGGGCGCCGGGGCGGCCGTCACCCAGGGGGCGCTGTCGCTCTGCGAGATGCACCCCGACCTGGTGCTGGGGGCGCCGATCAACCAGGCGCTGTGATGTACCCGCGCCCGAAGGGCGCTATACGCACTGCCATGAAAGACCGCCGCGACGCGACCACCGCCCACCGTCCGCTGATGCGACGCCCGCACGCGAAGCGCGCGCTGGTCAATGTCGGCGGCGCCGTCGAGGCCGTCGGCGACGAGGTGCTCTGCGCGAAGCTCACCCGCGCGCTCACCATCCGGCCCGGCGAGCGCGACGCGACGCTCACGCACCCCTTCCACGCCTACCCCGCGCGGCTGCACCCCGCGGTCGCGCGCTCGCTGCTCCAGAGCCTCTCGCTGCCGCCAGGCGCCACGCTGCTCGACCCCTTCTGCGGGTCGGGCACGGTGCTCATCGAGGCGATGGCCTCGGGCCTGCGGGCCGTCGGCCGCGACCTCTCGCCCTTCGCGGTGGAGCTCGCCTCGCTCAAGACCCGGGTCACCTCCGCGGGCGACCGGCAGCGCATCGTGGCGGCCGCGAGCACCGTGGCGATGCGGGCCGAGCAGGGGGTTCGCATGCGCTGGCACGCGCACATCCCGCGCGGCGAGCAGAAGTGGTTCTACCCGCACACCCTCGCCGAGCTCTCCGCCCTCTCGCAAGAACTCCACCGCACCAAGGGCCTCACCCTCGCCGCGCTGCGGATGCTGTTCTCGTCCATCCTGGTGAAGGTGTCGCTCCAGGCCTCGGACTCCGACGCGCGCAAGGTGCGCAAGGACGTGCCCATCCGCGCGGCCATCCGGTGGTTCGCGGACAAGGCCACGGAGCTCGACCAGTGCCTCGCGGCGCTCGAGGCCGCGGTGCCCGCGGGGGTCTCCGCGGAGGTGCTGGCCGACGACGCGACCTCCCTCGACACCATCGCGAGCGACTCGATCGACGGCGTGGTGACCTCGCCGCCCTACGCCAACACCTACGACTACGCCGCGCAGCACGAGCGGCGCTACGTGTGGCTGCACCTCGATGACAAGCGGATGATCGAGCGCGAGGTGGGCGCGGCGCGGTGGTTCAAGGACGAGCCCGAGATGGGGATGTTCCGCTTCGGGCGCGAGCTCGGGCTGATGTGCCGGGCGCTCGCGCGGGTGCTGAAGAAGGGCGGCCGCGCGGCGGTGGTGATGGCCGACGGC
Organism: uncultured delta proteobacterium; assembly: GCA_903860995.1. Taxonomy (GTDB): domain Bacteria; phylum Myxococcota_A; class Polyangia; order Polyangiales; genus SCUS01. The sequence continues at coordinate 3,206 of CAIOSS010001229.1, forward strand.
GCGGCGGGGGTCGAGCCGATGTACGCCGACGAGATGCTCGCCGACGCCGCGAAGGGCGCCGACCTCAAGGTGGTCGCGCGGGCCTCGCAGGTGCGCGCGGTCTTCGACGACGACAGCATGGAGGCCTTCGCGAAGCGCCCCAAGCGCGAGCACGTCGTGGTGCTCGGCAAGCGCTGAGACCGGCCTCACCCCCGCGGCGAGCGACCGGCGCCTGCAGCGGCAGCGCGTCACGCACCGCGGCCGCCGCCGCCCGATCGACGCTGGCGATGTGCGACGAGCGCATCACCCGCACCTCGATGACGCGCCCGTCCTCGCCCTGCACCACCTCGACCTCCGCGCGGGTGGTCCGCACGTCGGCCCGCGACCGGTCGACGATGCCCTGAAACGGCGCCTGGGTGAGCCCCGCGGGGTTGCTGCTCCGCGCCGTGTTGGACCCCTCCAGCGCGTCGAGGGTGGCGGGACCGTGGGCCAGGGCCCGGGGGGCCCCGGGGGCGGTGTGGAGCGCGTGACGGTCCGCGCGACGAGCCCGACCCCACAGGTGCAGGAGCACCGAAGCGAAGAGGCCACGTCGTCGCGGACTCGCCAGCATCGGAAGGGGACCGGGGGATCCAACGGGCGGGCCAGCGGCGCATCGTCCGCCCCCATCGGGCGCGCCGCGCTAGCGCTGGCCCTGACCGGCCTGGCGGGCGGCGCGGCGGGCCTCCATGTGGGCGCGGAGCTCGTCGGCGCTCAGGGTGCCGTCGCGGTTGGCGTCCGCGGCGCCGAGGTGCTCGGCCATCCGCGGGGGCAGCTCGCTCACCTCGATGGAGCCGTTGCCGTTGCGGTCGAAGCGCTGCACGAAGCCCGCGCCGTCGTGACCGCCGTGCATCCCGCGGCCGCGCCCGTGCCCGCCGCGCAGGGCGCCCGAGGCGCGGGCCTGCTGGAGCTCGGCGGCGGAGACCCGACCGTTGTGGTCGGCGTCCGCGGCCTGGAGGTGCTCCCACCGCGGGCCCACCTCGTTGGCGGTGACGGCGCCGTCGGAGTTGCTGTCCATCCGCGCGAAGCGGGCCGCGCGCTGGGCCTCCATGTGCGCCGTGATCTCGGGCACCGAGAGCACGCCGTCGCGGTTGGCGTCCGCGGCACCGAGGCGCTCGGCCACCCGCGGCGGCAGCTCGCTCACCTCGACCCGGCCGTCGCCGTTGCGGTCCATGCGCTGGGTGAAGCGCGCGGGGTCCATCGGGCCGTGACCGCCGCGGCCGCCGTGTCCCTGGCAGGCGCCAGGGCCGGGGGCGGGCGTGTTCTGTGCGAAGGCGGTGGAGGACGCCGCGCCCACGGTGACGAGAGCGGCGAGGAGCGTGCTGCCAAGGGTGATGCGATTGAAGCGGGAGATGTTCATCGAGTGCCTCCTATGGGCAGTGGGTACGTGAACATCGACGCCGCCGGGCCCGCGGGCCCTACGGCCACTCCAACATTTTTTTCCGGGCGGCCTCTCATGCCTCAGGGCGTGGCGCTGGCGGAGCGCACGCCCACGGCGGACAGCACCCGCGCGATGCCCGCGGCGTCGGCGTGGGCGTGGATGCTCTCCACCACCCGGCCCGTCGGGTCGATCACGAAGACCCACGGGGTCTCGCTCTCCGGCAGCCCGAGCTGCTCGGCGAAGGAGCCGTCACGCGAGAACCAGACCGTGTGCCACGAGGAGCGCGGCGTCGCGTCGCGGGCCTGCGAGAGGATGGTGGCCGTCGGCACGAGCGCGAACAGATCGAGCGCCACGAAGGACAGCATCCGGGTGCGCGCCGGGACGCGTCCCTCGATCTGATGCCACCACGCGGAGATGCCCGGGCCGACGTCCTTGTCGGTCATCGTGAAGGCGATGGTCCATTGCCCGGTGAGGTCACGCTCGGTGTGATGCCTGCCGCCGAGGTCGTGGACCGACACCGATGGGAGCGCGCGACCAGGGAGGGGGACCGCCGAGGCGGACGGGCCGAGGGCCAACACGAACGCGGCAGCGAGGACATGAGCCTTCAATGAGGCCTCCATCGGGTAGGTAGGGGGGTCCCGTACGTCCTATGCGAAGCAGGGGCCGCGGGCGCTACCCTGCTTATGCACCGGGAGTGGAGGGTTGTCCCGCGCTGGAGTTCATTGAATCGTCAGGGCCATTAGCCACAGGCGCGGCGGGGCCCGTGGGCGCGGGCGCCACAGATCATCCGGCGGGCGTGAGGTCGGCGAGGGTTCGCGGGATGAGCTTCGGGCCGTAGAAGTAGGACACCACGCCGACCACGCGCGACCACTGGGTGCCCGCCGCCACCCCGGGGATGGCGACCATCTCCTGGGTGATCTTGGGGCCGTTGCGGTCGCTGGTGATCTGGATCTCCCCGCGGCGGTCGGGCCCGAAGGCCACCGTGACGTTGGACACCTCCACCAAAACGCCGATGAGGGCGGCGTTGTGGGTCATGAGGTCGGCCACGGTGACGCGCACCGGCGTCGGGAGCGGCGCGACCCCCGCGCTGCGGATGGTGGGCTCGCGCACCTGCGGCAGGACGCGCCCGTCGGGGAAGGGCTGCGGCGGATTCCCACACACGCCCGAGCAGTCGAACTCGTCGTACTGCCCGCTGGACATGTCGACGAGGTCGCCCACCTTGGGGCGATACGCGAGCGGGTTGAACTGCGTGTTGAAGGTCGAGATGCCGCAGATGCGGGCGCTGCGGTCGGCCAGGAGCGGGCACGGCAGGAAGGGGTCGCTCGTGTTGCCGGGGGGGATGGTCTCCTGGACGTAGACGGTGCCCAGATCGCCGTCCATGGTCTCGTCGAGCTCGTCATACGCGGTGACCTGGAGGTTGCGCGCGTCGACCGGCGTCCCCTCGGGCACGCGGCGCATCGGGTTGGGGTCGCGCAGCGCGCTGAGCGGCGTGGTGCTCCGGAGGAAGGCCCGGTTGCAGGAGTTGTCGGGCTCGTCGCACCGCGGGTTGGACGGGGCGCCGACGCAACCGGCGGCGCTCACGAGGGCGGCAATCAGGACGGCGATGGGGCGGTGGCTGCGCACGGCGCGCACCCTACCAGAGCCGCGGAGCGACCGCGACCCGGTCGGGGCGACGCTCAGTCGCGGCGGTACATCGTCACGACGCAGGCCCCGCCGAGGCCGAGGTTGTGCTGGAGCGCGACGCGGGCGTCGGGCACCTGGCGCTTGTCGCCCATGCCCCGGAGCTGCCAGACCAGCTCGGTGCACTGCGCGAGGCCGGTGGCGCCGAGGGGGTGCCCTTTGGAGAGCAGTCCGCCCGACGGGTTGACGACGAACCGCCCGCCGAAGGAGTTGTTGCCCTCGTCGATGAACTTCTCCGCCTCGCCTTCGCCGCAGAGCCCGAGGGCCTCGTAGGTGATGAGCTCGTTGGCGGTGAAGCAGTCGTGCAGCTCGACCACCTGCACGTCCTTCGGGCCGATGCCCGCCTGGGCGTACACCTTGTCGGCGGCGGTCTTGCTCATGTCATATCCGACCATCTTCATCATCGAGTCGCCGAAGCTCGATGCGTAGTCCGTGGTCATGGCCTGACCCGCGATGTACACGGGGTTGGCGATGCCGTGCCGGCGCGCGAACTCCTCGGAGCACAGCACCGCCGCGGCCGCGCCGCAGGTGGGCGGGCAGCACTGGTAGCGCGTCAGCGGGTCGAAGACCTCCGGCGCGGCCATGATCTCGTCGAGCGTGAGCGTGTCGCTGAAGAGCGCGTAGGGGTTGCGGTTGGCGTGCTGCCGGGCCTTCCAGGCGATCTTGCCGAAGGTCTCCTTCTTGGTGCCATAGCGCCAGCGGTACTCGCGGCCCGCGCCGCCGAACATCTGCGCCGCGAAGGGCGCCTGGTTGACGCCCTGCGCGTCGTTCATCACCCCGACGTGCTTGTCGAGAGGGTTGGTGCGGTCGGTCCACTTGGCCTGCAGCGCGCCCTTCTCCATCTGCTCGAAGCCGATGGCGATCACGCACTCCGCCACGCCCCCTTCGATCGCCTGCTTGGCCAGCATCAGCGCGGTCGACCCGGTGGAGCAGTTGTTGTTCACGTTGAACACAGGGATGCCCGTGAGCCCCACCTCGTACACCGCGCGCTGCCCGCAGGTGCTGTCTCCATAGACGTAGCCCGCGTACGCCTGCTCGACCTCGCCGTACGGCACGCCCGCGTCGGCGAGCGCCCCGCGCGCCGCCTTCGAGGCCATGACGTTGTACTCCTCGCTCGCGCCGGGCTTGGCGAACTTCACCATGCCGACACCGATCACGTTCACGCGTCGTCCCATAGTCGCTTTACCTCACTCCGTCGTTCGTGGTTGCCAGTCGTCCGATCACGCGTTCTTCAACACACCGAGGCGGTGCGCCACCCGCACGTCGCCGTCCACCCGCAGCTTGCCGTGCATGAACAGCATCCGCGCGTCCGCCGCGCCCGCCGCCAGCGCCGCGAGGTCGTCGTCGGACACCGTCACGAAGGCCGCCGCCGCGGGGTTGCGCCCCGACGTCACCGCCGCGCCGTCGACCACCCACTGCCCGTCGGGCCCCGTCACGTTGAACTGCACCACCGCGCCGAGCTCCGCGCCCAGCGCGGGGTTGGCCGCGAGGCGCCCGGCCAGCGCCTTGAACACCGCCGGGGCCTTCGCCTCGGCCCTCGGGGCCTCCGCCGCCGCAGGCGCCGCCGCCGCCGCGGGCGCCGCGCTCGCCACCA
>CAIOSS010001230.1 GCA_903860995.1 uncultured delta proteobacterium
CCCGGATGCCGCGCCCGTCGCGGCCGCCGACGCCGGGGTGGTCGCCGCGCCGTTGGAGCCTGCGGCGCTCGAGGAGGGCTCGTCGGGGCACCGCAGCCGTCACCGCCACCGCTCGCGCCCGCACCGAAGCCACCGGCACCGCGACGCGCCCGTCCCCGCGGAGTGACCCCCCGCGCTACGCTGGGCGCCATGAGACCCCTGCCCCTGGCCGCCGTGCTGGGCTTCGCGCTGCTCCCGGACGAGGCGCTGTACGCGCAGACCGCGCCCTTCTACGACGCCACGCCGGGCCTCGCGGCGCTGCGCCCCGCCGCCCGGCAGGCGCTCGCCGCGGCGGGGATCACCGCGCTCGACGCGCTCCCCGGCTACGACCTCACGCTCACGGTGCAGCCCGGGCCGCGCACCTTCACGCTGCGCGAGGAGGTGTACTTCACCAACACCGGGCGCGCGCCGCTGGGCGAGGTAGTGCTCCGGGTCTACGCCAACGCGGTGCGACCGCCGACGCCGCGGCCGGGCGATCCGCCGTGGGCGCCGCCGGTGCGCTTCACCCGCGGGGCCTGCGCGGGGGCGCGCTGCGCGGTGTCCGCCGAGTCGCCGTCGGTGATCGTCGTGCGGCCGTCGGCGCCCGTCGCGCCCGGCGGGAGGCTGCGCGTGACGCTCGAGCTCGAGGCGACGCTCCCGCAGATCGCGGCGGGGCGCACCAACCTGATGGCGCAGGGGATGGAGTCGCTCAGCGCGATGTCGGCGGGCGAGAGCGCCGGGGACTACGGGCTGCTCGCGGTGGGCGACGGCGTGGTGAGCATGGCCAACTTCTACCCGGTGCTCGCGCGTCGCGTCGGCGACCGCTGGGAGCGCACGGACTCCGGCGCCGTCGGCGACCTCGGGTCGGACGACCTCTCCAACGTGCACGCGCTCATCGACCTCCCGGCGGGCTACACCCTCGCCACGACGGGGGTGGCGCTGCGGCGCACCGAGGCAGCCGGCCGGCTGCGGGTGGAGGTCGGCGCGGCGGTGGTGCGCGACTTTGCCGTGATGGCGGGTGCGGCGCTGGAGGTCGCCACGCGGCGGGTGGGCGACGTCGAGGTGCGATCGATCTTCCAGCGGCAGCACCGCGCGGCGGGGCAGCGGGTGCTCGACGTGGCGGCGCACGCGATGGAGGTGTTCCAGCGGCGCTTCGGGCCGTACCCGTACGCCGACCTCGACGTGGTGGAGGCGCCGCTCGTCGGGGGCGCCGGGGGCGTGGAGTTTCCGGGCCTGGTCACCGTCGCGAGCATGTTCTACGGCGACGCGTCGACCCCGTCGGGGCCGCCGACGAGGGTGGGCTCGGGCGGCGCGCTCGGGGGCCTCGGCGACCTCGGGGGGCTGCTCTCCGCGCTCGGCGGCGGGGGCGGAGGCGCCGGGCCGGCGGCGGCGCTCGGCCAGATGCTGCCGTCGATGCTGGAGTTCGTGACGGCCCACGAGGTGGCGCACCAGTGGTGGCACGGGCTGGTGGGCAGCGACTCGCGGGCCCACCCCTTCATCGACGAGTCGCTCGCGCAGTGGTCGGCGGCGCTCTACCTGGAAGAGCGCTACGGGGCCGAGCGCGCGCGCCGCGACGGCGACCTGCAGATCAAGATGAACTACCAGTTCATGCGCACGCTGGGTCAGGCGGACGCGGCGGTCGATCGCCCCGCCTCGGCCTTCGCGACCCCCATCGGGTACGCGGGTCTGGTGTACGGGAAGGGGCCGTACCTCTACAACGCCTGGCGCACGGCCGCGGGCGACGCGGTCTTCTGGCGGGCGATGCAGCGGTACGTGACCACGTGGCGGTGGCGCACGGCGCCCGCGACGGGCTTCCTCGACGCGCTCGTGGCCGAAGACCGGGCCCACGCGGCGCGCTACCGGGCGCTCGCGAGGCGCTGGCTGCACGAGGCCCACGGTGACGAAGACCTCGGGCAGATGGACCTCGGCGCCCTGGTGGGCAACATGCTCGGCGGCCCCGGGGGCCAGGCGTCGCCGGCGGTGCAGGACGCGCTCCGGATGCTCGGGCCGCTGCTGCAGGGGATTGGACGGCAGGGCGGCGGGAGCGGGTCGACGCCCGCCACGCCGGGTCTGCCCGGCGGCGACGTCTCGCCGCAGCAGCTCCAGGAGCTCCTCAACGGGGTGATGCAGCAGCTCGAGACGCAGTAGCTTCTCGCGCGATGGAGACGACGGAGACGATCGTGGTGCGCGCGGCGCGGCGCGACGACATGGCCGCGGTGCTGGCGATCTACAACGACGCGGTCGCGCACACGACGGCGACCTTCGACTACGACCTGCGCGCGCTCGCGCGGCAGCAGAGCCTGTTCGACGACAAGCAGCACGACGGCTACGGCTTCATCGTGGCCGAGGCCGAGGCCGCCGGCGTGCTGGGCTTCGCGACCTACGGGCTCTTCCGCTCGCGGCCCGGGTGGCGCTTCGCGTGCGAGCACTCGGTGTACGTGGGCGCTGCGGCGCGGCGCCGCGGGCTCGGCCGAAGGCTCATCGCGCCGCTGGTCGAGCACGCGCGGGGGCGAGGGTTCCACACGATGGTGGGGGTGGTCGACGCGGGCAACGCGGCGTCGATGGCCCTGCACCACGCGTGCGGCTTCGAGACCTTCGGGCTGCTGAAGGAGGCCGGGTTCAAGTTCGACCGCTGGCTCGACGTGGCCTTCGTCGGCCTGCGGCTCTGACCGGCCCGGGGGGCGGGGGGGGGCCCCGGGCGCCCGGTTGAAGGGCGCGGCGAGGTCGCCTACCCCGCGCCCCGGTCGAGGAGGGCAGCGGTGCCTCCTCGCCGCGCGGTCGTCGTCACGCAGGAGCCTCCTGATGTCCCTCTCCCTCTCGCTCCGTACTCTGCTCGGTCTCTCCCTCGGCCTGTCCCTCGCGGCCTTTGCCCTCTGACCCAACACCCCGCTCCACCTCACGACCTCGGCGCGCGTCGAGCGCAACTACGCCCGCCACTGCACGGCCTTCCGCCGCACCTGCCCCGTCGCGCGCGGCGCCGCCTCGGACGCGGTCACCCGCGCGCGCCACGCCGGGGTCGTCGCCCGCGGGCCCGAGCGCACCCGACCAGCCCGAGGAGGGACATCGCCAACACGCCACGCCGCACGCTCATGGCGCCGACGATAGCCCGACCGCCCCCCGGCGCTACGAGCGCCCCGGGCCCAGCAATCCCCCGCCGCCGCCGCCGCCGCCGCGGGACCCGTCGACGCCCCGGTGCAGGACGAGCTGCTTGCCCGCCTCGCGGCCCTGCGCGTGCGCCGAGGTGCGGGTCGCCGCCGCGCGGCTGATGGTGCGCACCCGCGGATACCTGCGCTGGTAATACTCGTCCAGGGCGGGGTCGCCCGCCCACACGAGGCCGGTCTCCTGCTGGCCCTTGCGCTCGGCGCGGAGCTTCTCGAGGAAGCCCATCATCACGCCGGTGCGGTAGGCCCGCCGGTCGCGGTCGCCGGTGAGCCGGTTGAGGCGCTTGTGCAGCGTCCAGCGCGCGTCGGCGGTGTGGTCGAGGAAGGAGTGCACGTACTCCGCCATGGAGACGTTCTCGGGGGTGCCGAGGACCTCCAGCACCGAGGCCCCGCGGCCCTCCCGCACGCGCCACACGTTGACCCAGATGCACTGCACGAAGAAGTGCTCGGACAGGATGGCCGCGAGGAAGCGCGACGCCTCCTCGACGCGCCCGGTGGGCTCGCCCAGGTGCTTGTGGATGTACCCCCGCGCGGCCTTGGCCCGCACCGCGTCGAGGTTGTACTTAAGCATCAGCTTCTGCGCGGTGTTCATCGCCGCCTGCGCCTCGTGCTCGTTGGGGCTGCCGGCGAGCGCGAGGAGCTTGGCGATCTTGTCGAGCGCCGACGCAGTGGTCGCGTCGGTCGACCCGCGCGCCTCGGGCACCCCGGTCGCGCCGCCGTCGATGCCCCGGTCGGCGCACACCCGCTGGAACACCGGCCCGTGCGCGGTCTCGTCGCGCGCCCCGATCACCTCGTCGACGAACTGGTGCGCCATCTCATGCTTGAGCACCTCCGTCACCACGCCCCACGGGTGGTCGAGGAGGAAGCGCCGCGACACCTCGATCACGCGCTCGCCGCGCACCCAGCGACCGAGGAAGCTCGTCGCGTCCGCGAGGCGCATCCCGGGCGGCCGCATGCGGTCCTGGAAGAGGGCGTAGTTGAGGTTGCGCCAGCCGTCGGCGAGGGCCCGCAGCGCGGCGGCGGCGAGGTCGGCGGAGAGTTCTTCGAGCTTCGATTCCATCGCGGCGGACCAAGAGAGCACACGCCCCGGGGCGCGGCCAGTTGTCGCCCCAGGCACCGCGCGGGTAGTGTCCGCGCCCCGATGACCACCGAAGCCGTCCTCCAGCCCGCCGAGTGGGCGCCGCACGACGCCGTCTGGCTCGCCTGGCCCAGCCATGAAGAACTCTGGAAGTTCGCGCTCCCAGAGGCCCGGCGCTCGTTCACCGCCCTCTGCCGCGCCATCGCCCGCGACGGCGGCGAGCGCCTGGAGATCCTCGCGCCCGACGGGGTCGAGGAGACCGTGGCCCGCGCCGCCCTCCACGGCCTCGACGCGCGCTTCCACCAGATCCCCTTCGGGGACATCTGGGTGCGCGACACGGCGCCCGTCTTCATGCACGGCGCCGACGGCGCGGTGGTCGCCGCGCGCTTCGCCTTCAACGGCTGGGGCGGAAAGTACGTGCTCCGGTATGACGACGCCGTGGGCGACGCCGTGGCGAAGGCCTCGGGCTTCCGCGCCGTCCGGCACGACCTCGTGCTGGAGGGCGGCAGCATCGAGGTCGACGGCGAGGGCACGGTGCTCTCCTCGCGTCAGTGCCTGCTCAACCGCAACCGCAACCCCGAGCTGGGCGAGGAGGCCATCACCCGCGCCGTCCTCGACGCCTACGGCGGCACCCGGATGCTCTGGGTCACCGACGGGCTCATCAACGACCACACCGACGGGCACATCGACACCATCGCGCGCTTCGTCGCCCCGGGCGTCATCGCCCTGATGGAGCCCTCCGGCGGCGACGACCCCAACCGGGACATCCTGCTCCGGCTGCGCGACGAGCTCACCGGGCAGCGCGACGCGCTCGGCCGCCCCATCGAGCTGGTGTTCGTCCCGTCGCCGGGCCGCGTCGAAGACGAAGACGGCCGGGTGATGCCCGCGAGCCACCTCAACTTCTACATCGGCAACCGCACCGTGGTGGTGCCGACCTACGGCACCGCGTGGGACGACGCCGCGGCGCGCGCGGTGGAGCGCCTCTTCCCCGGCCGCCACGTCGAGCCCATCGACGCGCTCGCCATCCTCGAGGGCGGCGGCGCCTTCCACTGCATCACCCAGCAGCAGCCCACCCGCCGGAAGCACGCCGCGCCATGACCACTGCCGTCAACGCCACCACCACCGTCGCCGTGATCCAGTGCCCGCTGGGCGACGACCGCGACACCAACGTCGCCCGCGTCGTCGAGCACGTCCGCGCCGCGGCCGCGCGGGGGGCGAACGTCATCCTTCCCCCTGAGCTCTTCGAGGGGCCGTACTTCTGCCGCGTGGAAGACGAGCGCGAGCTGCTGCGCGCGATGCCCTTCGAGGCCAACCCCACCGTCGCCCGCTTCGCCGAGCTCGCCCGCGAGCTCGGGGTGGTCATCCCGGTGTCCTTCTTCGAGCGCGCGGGCCAGGCGTATTACAACAGCCTCGCGATGGTGGACGCCGACGGCTCCGTGATGGGCCTGTACCGCAAGAGCCACATCCCCGACGGCCCGGGCTACGAGGAGAAGTTCTACTTCCGCCCCGGCGACACGGGCTTCAAGGTCTGGAACACCCGCCACGGCAGCCTCGGCGTCGGCATCTGCTGGGACCAGTGGTACCCCGAGTGCGCCCGCGCGATGATGCTCCTCGGGGCCGAGCTGCTGCTCTATCCCACGGCCATCGGCAGCGAGCCCCACGACCCCACGCTCGACACCCGCGACCCGTGGCAGCGCGCGATGGTCGGCCACGCGGTGTCCAACGTCGTGCCGGTGTGCGGCGCCAACCGCATCGGCACCGAAGACGGCCAGGTGTTCTACGGCAGCTCGTTCTGCGCCGACCACCGCGGCGACATGGTGGCCGAGCTCTCGCGCACCGAGGAGGGCGCCGCCGTCGCCACCTTCGACCTCGCGCACTCGCGCCGGATGCGGGGCGCCTGGGGCTTCTTCCGCGACCGCCGCGCCGACCTCTACGACGTGCTGCTCACCGCCGACGGTCGCCGCCCGGTCAAGCCGTGACGTCCTTTGCGTTCGCCGCGCTGACCCCGCTGCAGCCCGGCGACGCCGTCGCGGTGGTCGCCCCCAGCGGACCGCTCGACCCCGCCGACCTCGACGCCGGCCTCGCGTGGTGCCAGGGCCGCTACCGGGTGCGCGTCGGCGCCTCGCTGCGCGCCCGCCACGGCTTCCTCGCGGGCGACGACGACGCGCGGGCCGCGGACATCACCGCCGCGCTGGAAGACCCCTCGGTCCGCGCCGTGCTCGCGGCCCGCGGCGGCTACGGCATCACCCGCCTCCTCGACCAGCACGCCCGCCGCTGGATCGAGCTCCTTCACCGCGACCCGAAGCCCCTCGTGGGCTTCAGCGACGTGACCGCGCTCCACGCCGTGTGGGCCCTCGCGGGCGTGCGCTCCATCCACGGCGCGATGCTGCTCGCGCTCGGCCGCCGCGGCGGCGACGACGAGCTCACCGGGGTGCTCGAGGGCGCTCCCCCGCCGACCTGGACGGGGCTCCATCCCGTGGCCTGCGGCGATCACCCGCCGGTGCAAGGTCGCGCGGTCGGCGGCAACCTGGCGATCATGGCGGCGCTCCTGGGCACCCCATGTCGGCTGCACGCCGACGGGCGCGTGCTCTTCCTCGAAGACGTCGGCGAGGCGCCCTACCGGGTCGACCGGATGCTCACCTCCCTCCGGTCGTCGGCGTCGCTCGACGGCGTTCGCGCGGTGGTGCTCGGGGAGTTCACCCGCTGCGTGCCGGGCGCCGACGGGATCACCGTCGAGGCCGTGCTGCGCGAGCGCCTCGGGTCGCTGGGCGTCCCGGTGCTCTCCGGCGCGCCCTTCGGCCACGGCGCCCACCACCGGCCCTGGGTGCAGGGGGCCCTGGTGACGGTGCGCCCCGGCGAGGTCGCCTTCGAGGACGGCCTCGCGTGAAGCGCCTGGGCATCGACCTGGGCGCCCGTCGCATCGGCGTCGCGGTGCACGCCGAGGAGGGGGTGCCCGCGCGCCCGCTGGAGACCCTGGAGCTGCCCGAGGCCAACCAGGCGGTCAACGCGGTCACGGCGGTGGTGAAGCGCGAGGCCGCCGACGAGGTGGTCGTCGGGCTCCCGCTCAACATGGACGGGAGCGAAGGCATGAAGGCCCGCGCGGCCCGCACCTTCGCGGCCCTCCTCGGCCGCAAGGCGAAGGTTCCGGTGATCCTCTGGGACGAGCGGCTGAGCACGGTGCAGGCGCAGCGCGCACGCACGGCGTCGGGCCGCAAGGGGCGGGAGGGCATCGACGCCGAGGTGGCGGCGATCCTGCTCCAGGCCTACCTCGACTCGAAGACGGGAGCGGGCGCGTGGCTGGACGACCCAGACCCATAGCAAAGCCCGCGGCGAAGCC
>CAIOSS010001231.1 GCA_903860995.1 uncultured delta proteobacterium
AGCGATCTCGTCCCACTCCGACCCCCTCTCCATTCATGGAGAGGGGGCTGGGGGTGAGGTCACGTACCCGACGCGGTGGCGAACCGCTCTAACCGATGGATGCCCACCGTCCGGAGAGACGAACTCTCCCTCTGGAAGGTCCATCGAGTTCGTGTTCGAAAGCCCGCGAAGCGGGCGCCTGCGTTCGCTTGCCCGGGGTGCGGGGCAACGCCCAAACCCCGGTCCCGCAGCGGTCCGCGTCCGCGATTCCCTCGAATCGACACGGCCATCGTGCGCGAAGACGCCGTGGCTCTCGGCAAGTCCGGGGAGCGTGTCGCTGCGGCTGCCGGGCTTCTGACCTACCAGCAGGCGCAGCAGCGAGCCACGTCGGTGCTGCCGGGGTTGGCGCACCAGCCGCCCGCGGCGCCCGCCGAGACGCACGCGGCGTGGCAGTCGGGCGCCGACCCGACGCAGCGCTCGCAGCCCTCCGGGGCGCACGCGCAGCACCGCGAGCCGTCGGCGCTCCCGGGCATCCCGCAGGTCCCGCCGGTGGGACCGACGGCCGACTGGCACGCGGCCGCGCACGACAGGCCCGCGCCCACGCACCCGGTACACCCGGCGCCCGCCGGGGAGGGCGCGCCCTCGGCGTAGGCCACGCCGATGCGGTTGCGGTCCCAGGTGACGACGGAGGCGCCGCCGAACCAGATGGCGCGGGCGGCACCATCGACCACCTGGAGGTGCGGGGTCACCTGCCCGAAGCGGTCGTACGAAGCGCCGCTCAGCCCGAAGAGGAGCCCGCGGTCGACCCAGCAAGAGCCGTCGGGGCTGGTCGACCAGTAGGTGCCGGCGCCGCCCTCGCGCAGCATCACCCAGACCCCGCCGACGCGCTGGACGTCGACCGCGCCCGCGTCGAGCACCAGCGGGTTGCGCGGGTGCCGGGTGAACGTGCGCCCGTCGGCGCTGGTCGCGAGCCCCACGTGGCGCCGGCCGCGCGCCGTGCCGTCGTAGAACATCCACCAGGTGGTCCCGTCGAAGTGCACGCTGGGGCGGCCGACCTTCTCGTCGTCCCAGGCGCCCGCGGGCCCCGGGCCGAGCGCCTCGCCCACGCGCGCGAAGCCCGTGAGGCCGTCGGACTGCGCGAGCCAGATGCGGTCGTTCTCGGCCGTGGGCGCGTCCGTGTAGAACATCGACCAGCGCCCGCCCGCGCGCACCACGCTGGGGTCGTTGACGTGGTTGGAGGCGCCGCGGTCGAGCACCGGGCGGGGGGCGGCGTCGGAGGGCCACTTGCGCCACGCGGCGCCGTCGCGCGAGGTGGCGACGTAGATGCGGTCGTGGCCGTCGCCGCCCTGCGCGCCGTAGAACATCGCCCACCCGCCCTCGATCGCGACGAGGTCGGGCGCGTAGACGTTGTCCCGCGCGTGGAGGGGCTCGGTGGCCGTCGCGACGAGCATCGGGTTGGCGGCCGCGAGGGTCCAGCGCGCGGGCCACCCTGGCGGGAGCTGCGCGCAGCCGGCGTCGACCGCGGGCGGGACGTCGGGGACAACGGGGACGTCGATGCGCGGGACGTCCATGACGGTCGGGCGGTCGATGGCGGGAGGGACGTCGCGCGCGCCCCCGTCGATGATGGGCACGTCGTCGACCGGCGGCTTCTTCTCGGGCGCGTCGACGGTCGAAGCGTCGTCGCCCTCGGGCGCGTCGACCGCCACGCTCTGCGTCGCGCAGCCCGCGAACACGCTCCATGCGAGGCACCAGCGGAGGAGTGGCGGCATCGGGTGGGCGCGATGGTGGGCGATGCCCCCTCCCCGGCGCAACCTCACGGGTGCAGCGCGCATGCGATACCGCGCCGCCGTCGTGGCGCGGGGGGAGCCTGCGCGCAGTACCCCACGCCGTGCGAGCCCCACGACGAACCACCTGCGCCCCGGCGCGCCGAGGCCCTCCGCTTCGCCGACGCCCCCGCCCGCGATCGCGTTCGACATCATCCTCGGCCGCCTGACGGGTGCCCCCACACCAACAACCGTTGCAGCGACCGGCCGGGGGATCGGCGACGTCGGGACGGACTCCGGGGTCTCGCGCTGCTGGTGGTGATCGCGTGCGGCACCGCGCCCTGCCGTCGCGCCGACGCTCCGCCCCCCATCGTGGACGCGTCCTCGATGGAAGAGACGACCCTCGAGGACGCGCCGGACCCGCTCGACGTCGCGGATGCCCCGACCCGCGGCGACGGAGGACGACCGCGCGGTGCTGACCGCGGCGCTCGCGCGTCATCTTGAAGCGGGAGTCGGCGGCCCGGATCGCGGTCAATGGGGTCCCGGTCGGAGGTCCCATGGCCGCCGCGTTGAGCGAAGAGCGCGATCGGCCAGGTGATGCGCGACACGCCGCCCATACCGGGTGCTGTATTGTCTCGCCCAACACGGCCATGAGAACCACCGCGCGACTCGTTCTGCTGCTCCTCTCCGCGGGCGCCGGGTGCAGCGACGCGCCGGACGCGGGCGATGACGCCGGTGCCACGGCGCTCGATGCGGTCGGCCGCGACGGAGGCGCCGAGCGCGACGACACTGGCAGCGACGTGCCGCGCGACCAGCCTGCGGGGGATGAACATCCCGATGACCCGGGCCTCGATGCAGGCCTCGACGCGGGCTCCAACGCGGGCTCCGATGCGGGCTCCGATGCGGGCCGTGATGTGTCGGCGGACGTGCCCGAGCGCCCGCGCGCCGATGGCCCGTGGGTGCAGATCGGCGCGAGCGGGCGGCTGCTCTACCGCGCCGACGCGCAGGGCAACGTCGTGCCCGACTTCTCCAACGCGGGCTACCGGGGCGGCGGCGTGCGTCTCCCGCTGGTGCCCGTGCGCATCACCCTCGAGGCGCCAACGGGCGACGCGGGCGAGCTTATCCAGCGCGCGATCGATCGCGTGTCGGCGATGCCCCTCGACGCCTCCGGCGTGCGCGGCGCCGTGCTCCTGCGGCGCGGAACCTACCGCATCGCGGGGAGCCTGCGGGTGCGCGCGAGCGGCGTGGTGCTCCGCGGCGAGGGCGCGGGCACGGTGCTGCTCGCGACCGGAGCGACGCAGCGCCCGCTCATCCAGGTGGGGGGGGAGCGCAACCGCCGCGAGGTGGTCGGCACCCGACGCGCGGTGACGGACGCGTACGTCCCGGTCGGGGCGCGCTCGCTGCGCGTCGATCGCGCGGAGGCGTTTCGGGTCGGCGACTCGGTGATCATCCACCGGCCGAGCACCGCGGCGTGGATTCACGAGCTCGGGATGGACCGCATTCCGCCCCGGCCCGACGGCGAGCCGATCGTGCAGTGGGCGCCTGGCTCCAAGGACCTCTTCTTCGATCGCACGGTGACCGCCGTCGAGGGCAACCGCGTGACCTTCGACGCCCCGGTGATGAACGCCCTGCAGCGCGAGTACGGCGGCGCGAGCGTGTACCGGTACACCTTCGCGGGCCGCATCGCCGAGGTCGGCATCGAGAGCCTCGCGGGCGACTCGCAGTACGCCTCGGCCACCGACGAGCTCCACGGGTGGTCGTTCATCGACGTCGAGGCCACGCAGAACGCCTGGGTGCGCGACGTCACCGGCCGCCATTTCGGCGACTCGCTTGTGCTGGCGGGTGACGACACGCGCTTCCTCACGGTACAGGACTGCGCGCACCGCGACCCGGTCTCGCAGATCACGGGCGGGCGGCGCTACACCTTCCATTGTGATGGCTGCGCGCTCACGCTCTGGCAGCGCAACCGCGCGCAGGAGGGGCGCCATGACTTCGTGACCGGCGCGACGGCGCCCGGGCCCGTGGTGTTCCTCGACGGAGTGGCGGAGCAGGCGCACTCCGAGAGCGGCCCTCACCACCGGTGGGCCGCGGGGGTGCTCTATGATTCCGTGCGGGTGACCGGCGCCGACGCGGCGCTCAGCGTCTACAACCGGCTCAACCTGGGCTCCGGGCACGGCTGGTCTGGCGCCTACCACGTGCTCTGGAACAGCCAGGCCCCGGAGGTGCGCTGCGAGAGCCCGCCCACGGCGATCAACTGGGCCATCGGGGCGGTGACCCCGCGGCGTCTCGGGGCCTGTGCGTGGGAGTCCTCCGGGCGCGCCGCGCTCCCCGCGAGCCTCTACCGCGCGCAGCTCCGCGACCGGCTCGGGCCCGACGCGGTGCGCGCGATCGAGCGCTGACCGCGGGCGGGCGGGGTGCGCATCAGGGCGCCCACCAATTGCCCGACACCACGATCATCGAGAGCAGCCGTATCGAGTTGCCGAAGTAGCGCGAGCCGCCGTAGGGCGTGGCGACGAGGTGGCTCCAGAGGGCGTCGAGCCAGGCCTGCTGGGTGGGGTCGGTCATGGCCGCGACGGCGAAGGGGGCGATGAAGGCCATCTCGCCGGGGTCGGTGCCGCCGAGGCGCTCGCCACGGAGCGAGTAGCCCGAGGCGATGCTCGCCGGGCGCATCCCGGAGACCCGACGAGACCACCCGGCCATCGGTCGCACGGCGTCGCGCGCGCGGGTCTCGCCCGAGACCAGGTAGTCGGTGGCGAGCCGCCAGGGGGTGCGACAGGAGTTCCATGAGTACGCGCCGTCGTTGGGGCCCTCGAGCCAGCGGGCGGGCGCGGGGCGGGCGTCGCGCGCGACCATGCCGACGGCGAAGTCGGGCACGAGGCCCGTGACGGTGCCCGCGGCGTCCCGCGAATACCCGGTCTGGAGCTGCGCGATGACCTCGTACGACCGGCGGATCACGACGTCCCATGCGGCGTCTCCGGAGGCCCGACGAAACGCCCGGAGGTGATCGATGGCGTAGTCCGAGAGGCGCGTGCCGTCGGCCTGGGCGTCGCCCTGCGCCCAGTCGCCCACGAGCAGGGTGCGGGCGGTGGGATGCACCTCGCGGCGCAGGATCGCGGCCATCATGCGGCGCGCGAGGGCTGCGTAGTCGAGGGCGCCGCGGCTGCCCCACTGGCGGTCGGCGAGCAGGAGCGCGTACGCGATGTCGAGGTCGCCGTCGGTGGCCGCGTCGCTGCCCGAGACGTTGCGGCAGTCGCGGCCCTGGGCCCACGCCATGAGCGCCGGGTCGATGGAGCTCGGGTGGTCCTGGTAGTAGCGCACCATGCCGTCGAAGACGGTGTGGGCGGCGGGGTCGTGGCCGGCCATGAGGACGGTGATCACCATGCCCCAGCCGTGCGCCTCGGAGACCGTCGCGCCGGTGGTGTCGCCGTCGGTGTCCACGAGGTAGCGCCCGGCGCCGCAGCGGGCCACGACGTGCGCGGCCTTCCAGCGATCGTAGAGGGCGGCCGTCGCCCGATCGAGCGCCGCCGGAGACTGCGTGGGCGCG
Source organism: uncultured delta proteobacterium (assembly GCA_903860995.1). Lineage (GTDB taxonomy): Bacteria > Myxococcota_A > Polyangia > Polyangiales > SCUS01. Next base: position 5,287 of record CAIOSS010001231.1, read on the forward strand.
AGCGTGCCCGGGGGATAGGACTGCGTGTGGGCTCCGAAGGGCCTCGCCGGGTCGCCGGGACGCACCGACGCATCGACGCCGGCATCGCGAGAAGCGTCCGGCGGAAGGTCCCGCGGGACGTCGCGGGGAGCGTCCATCGGGACATCGATGGTCACCGTGGTCGGCGCGTCGAACGCGACGTCGGGGTGCGCCATCGGCACGTCGGGGACGACCGAAGCCTCGACGGGGACGGGCGCGTCGGAGGACAGCCGGGACGCGTCGTCGGTGGCGGACGCCTCCTTGACCATGGCGTCGAGCGCGCCTCCGTCGAGCGCCTCCCTCGCATCACCGCAGCCGGTCACGAGGAGCAGCGCGAGCAGGGGTGCACGGAGTGGTGTCGGCGACCGCATCCGACGTTGTGTACCACTGCCGCAACGGCGGGAGCGGGCGAGGCGCACCGCGGCGGAGGGATCCCCCGCGCGTGGGTCGCGCGACGCCTGGATGCCTTCTCTGAAACAACTGATTGGCTCAGAGTCTCTGACATCCTGACACCGCCGATCGCAACGGCGTGTTTTCCCGATGATTGGACCGTCAGGGCGTTGTCGATTCGAGGGAATCCATTTCGGCTTTTCGGCTGGGTGGCCGATGGAAAGTACAGAGGAATTCTGCCGCGCAA
>CAIOSS010001232.1 GCA_903860995.1 uncultured delta proteobacterium
ATGCCGCTGCGGGCGCTGGCCCGCGCGGCGAGCTGGCGCTCCTCCTCGGTGGCGAAGTCGCGGTCCCAGGCCTGCACCTTCGGGGTCATCAGGTGGTGCCAGAGCGGCGGGATCATCGCCACCACCAGGGTGGTGAGGTACCCGTTGATCATCATCGGCGCGTCGGCGTAGGGCCGGAGGTCCTGGTAGGCCACCTCGCCCTGCGCGTGGTGGTGCGAGTGCCGCGTCAGGTTGAACATGCTCCACGAGCTCACGCGCCGGTTGGTGTTCCACGAGTGCCGCGGCTGCACCGGCGTCGCCGGGTTTCGCACGATGCCGTAGTGCTCCATGTAGTTGACGATCTCCAGCAGCGCCTTGCCCCACAGCGCGCAGGCCGTGAAGACCACCGCCGCCCGCCATCCCCCCATCGCCCACGCCGCCGCCACCAGCGCCGCGCTCATCCCCTGACCGCGCAGCACCGCGTTGTGCCATGACCACACCGGCAGCCGGCGCTTCGCCAGGCGCTCTCGCTCGATGGCCCAGGCGCTGGCGTTGCCCTTCAGGGTCGAGGCCACGATGTGGAAGTACACGTTGCGTCCGCGCGGCGCCGTGGCGGGGTCGGCCTCCGTCGAGACGTAGCGGTGGTGGCCGTAGACGTGCTCGATCGCGAAGGTCGTGTCGAAGCTGAAGGCCAGCAGCCAGCGGCCGACGAACATCGAGACCCGATCCCAGGTGCGATGGGTGAGCTCGTGCGCGGGGATGGTCCCCACCATGCCGATCATGAGGCCGGTGACGACCCAGGCCGAGACGTGGTGCCCGGCGCCGGTCGCCGCGCGGGCCGCGAGCACGTCGTAGCCGCTCAGGCCGGTGATCCAGCGGCCGAAGCCGAGGGGGTCGCCGGGGCTGACGCTCCACACGGCGGCGAAGACGATGAGCGAGAGCAGCGGCAGCGCCAGCCAGAGCTGCGCGGTCAGGATGCCGGGGTGGCGGTACGTCGGCGTGGAGGTGTCGTCGCCGCCGACGGCGTCGCCGACCATGTACAGCGCCAGGATCGCCGCGAGGCCGTAGGTGACGAAGCGCCCACCGGCAAGCAGCGACGCCACCGAGAGCAGCCCGACGCCGTGGAAGAGGAAGAACTTCGCGTAGTGCAGGGCATCCCACGCCGACGGCGGTGACGGCGCGGCGAGGGCGGGGAGCGCGGCGGGGGGTAGCGCGGGGGCCGCGTCGTGCTGCGTGGTGAAGCGGTCGAAGTGCACCTGCGCGCGGGGCACGCCGCGCTCCCGGAGCAGCGCGAGCGCGCCGTCGATCATCGCGGGCGGGCCGCAGAGGTAGGCGTGGGCGCCCTCCGCGAGCAGGTCGGGGAGGGCGTCGGTGACGAGGCCCCGCGCGCCGGTCCAGGTGGTGTCGTCGGCCGCGGCCGAGAGCACCGGCACGAAGCGGAACGCCCCGCGCCAGCGCCCCGCGATGGCCTCGATCTCATCGAGGGCGTAGAGGTCCGCCGCGGTGCGGGCGCCGAAGAGCAGCGTGGCGTCGCGGGCCACGCCCGCCGCCACGGCCTCGTGGAGCATGGCCAGGATGGGCGCGAGCCCGCTGCCGCCCGCGACCAGCAGCAGCGGGGCCTCGGAAGAGCGCAGCCAGAAGTCTCCCGACGGGCCCTCGACCTGCACCGCGCGGCCGACGAGCCCGGTGTCATGGACCACCGAGGAGAAGCGCCCGCCGGGCACCTTGCGCACGAAGAAGGCCACCTCGCCGTCGGCGCGGGGCGGCGTCGCGAAGGAGTAGCTCCGCGCGACCCCGTCGAGGCCGTCGAGGCTCAGCAGCGCGAACTGCCCCGCGCGGTACCCGAGGGCCTCGTCGAGCTGCACCCGGAGCCGGGTGATGTCATGGGTGACCCGCTCCTGCGCTACGACGCGCCCGGCCACGCGGCGCCGCGGGGTGCCCGGCGCGAGCTCGACCTCGATGCGCACGTCGGACTGCGGCACGCTCTGGCAGGCCAGGATGTACCCCTGCTCGATCTCCTCGCCGGAGAGCAGATAGCCCGTCTCGGTGAGCTCCTTCACCGACCCTTCGATGAGCCGGCACTTGCAGCTCCCGCAGCCGCCGACGCGGCAGCTGTTGGGGAAGTCGACGCCGCTCCGCAGGGCCGCCTGGAGCACGGTCTCCCGCGCCTCGACGACGACAGGCAGGGCGTTGATGTGCGCGGTGATCTGGCGCCGGGTGGATCGCATCGTGGCCATTCGCTCTCCGTGGGTCGCTGAGCCTCTGGGGACGACGGAGACCCTAGGAATTCGTGGGCTCGGGAGACAGGTCCCGCGTTGACATCGAGGGGTCATTTATTGACAGTCGTCGTCGCGGCCCACTTCCGCGGGAGCATCGCTGATGCGCGACCAGGCCCTCACGCTGCCGGCGCTCTACCTCCGGCACATCGCAGAGCAGATTCGCAGCCACGGCGGCGACGTCGGGCAGTGGCTCGAGCGCAGCGGGTTGCGCGAGGCGCAGCTCAACGACCCCACGTGGACCCTTCCCCTGCCGGTGTTCCGGCAGCTCGTGCGCGACGCCCTGCTGCTCTCGAAGGAGCCCGCCCTCGGGCTGCTCGTGGGGGAGCGCCTGGGCGCCGCGACCCACGGCATCCTCGGCTACGCCGCGATGAACAGCGGCACGATCCGCGAGGCCCTCGGGCTGGTGGAGCGCTTCGCCCCGCTGCGCCTCTCGCTGGTGTCCGTCGGGCACGAGGAGACCCCGGGCGCGCTTCGCATCGTGTTCGCGGAGACGTACCCGCTGGGCGACATCCGCCGGCCGCTGCTCGAGGCCGTGGTGCTGAGCATCAAGAACATCCTCGACTCGATCTCCATGGGCGTCTGCCGCGTGGGCGAGGTGGCCTTCCCCTTCGAGCCCCCAGGCTACGCCGACCTGGCCCTCGACCTCTTCGGCGCCCCGGTGCGCTACGCGCAGTCCTGGGCGGGCTTCACGCTGCCGCTCCAGGCCCTGGACGTGCCGCTCAAGCTGGCCGACCCGGAGGCCTTCCGCGACGCCGCGATGATCTGCCAGCGCGAGCTCGACAAGCTCACGGCCAGCGAGTCGATGGCCACCCGGGTGCGCCGCCTGCTGCTGGAGAAGCAGCGGGGCTTCCCCTCGCTCCAGGTGACGGCGCGGCTCTTCTCCGTGACCCCGCGCACCCTCCACCGGCGCCTGCTGGAGGAGGGCACGTCGTTTCGGGGGCTGCTGGAGGAGGTGCGGCACACGCTGGCCGTCGAGCACCTGAAGTCCGGGCGCTTCAGCGTCGACGAGATCGCCTACACCCTCGGGTACAGCGACCTGGCCAACTTCCGCCGCGCCTTCAAGCGCTGGGAGTCGGTCGCGCCCTCGGCGTACCGCGCGCGACACGCCGCCACCCGCGGCGCCGGGTGATCCCGCGCGGGCCCGGCCCTCACTTCACCGGGAGCGCGCCCGACGGCGCCTGCGCCGTCACCTGCACCCGGAAGCCCGCGCGCCGCGAGGGCGAGTACGACCCGATCCAGACGGTGGTCTCGCCCGCGCCGATGTCGGCGTCGATGAGGGGGTTGGAGCTGCCGCGCGAGTCGTCGGCGCACACCATGTCGCCGTTGGGCCCGCGGGCCAGCAGGGTGGTGTCGGCGCTCGACGTCACCGCGATGGTCACGTGCCGCGGGGTGCGCGTCAGCAGCCGCAGCTGCGGCGCCGTCGTGAGGTAGCCCGTGCACGAGGCCGACACCGCCCGCGCCTCCACGGTGCCGAAGATGATCCCGCGGTTCGTGGTCGTGGCCGGGCCGCGGTCGAGGTCGAGCGTCGCCACCGTGGGGCGTGCCTGCGGCGCGAGCCCGCCGGCCATCGCCGTCGCGGCGCCCGGCTCGGACGCGGTCGTGAGCGTGAAGGGCACGGTCTCGCCCGCGCTGTAGGTGCCCACCCAGACCTGCTGGTCGCCCGGCGGGAGCGTGACCGCGATGCGCGGCTGCGTCGCGCCGCCCGAGTCGTCGTCGCAGTGCAGCGCCCCCGACGCGTCGCGCACCACCATCGTGAGGTCGCGCGTGGAGGCGGTGGTGAGCGTCACCCGCCGGTAGCCCGTCGTGCGCAACACCAGGTGGGGCGCGACCGGGAGGTGCCCGCGGCAGTCGCCGCGCAGGCCGCTGGCCGCGAAGGGCCCGCCCGCGAAGCCCGCCTGGCTGCTGGACGTGCCGGGGCCCGCGAGCGGCACCACGCCGAGGGTGGGCGGGGCGTTGTAGGCGAGCTCGCTGGCGAAGGGCAGCGCGCCCGGCGGCCCGGCCTGCACCTGGAGCGAGAAGCTGGACGAGAGGCGCTGGCGGTAGGTGCCGATCCAGACCGGGTACACGCCCGGGGCGAGGGGAACATCGAGCAGGGGGCTGTTGCCCGAGCCGCCGTCGTCGTCGCAGCGCCACGTGCCCGACGGGTCGCGCAGGGCCATGGTGAGGTCGTCGCTGGCGAGGGTGGTGAGGCGCACCTGCTGCGGGGCCGTCACCTGGATCGCGAACTGCGGCGCCACGGGGAAGTACCCCCGGCAGCGGGTGTCGATCGAGCCGCCGCGGATGGAGCCGCCCGCGACGCCCGAGATGGAGCGCGACAGCGGCGCGGCGCCGACCGTCACCGTGGCCACGGTGGGCCGCGCGTTGGGGTCGACCCGCGTGGCGAACACCGACCCGCCGCCGGCCCCGACCAGCGCCGCGACGACGCCGCCCACGGCCGCGATCGCCCCGAAGGCG
>CAIOSS010001233.1 GCA_903860995.1 uncultured delta proteobacterium
CCCGCGACCTCCACCCGCACCCGGTGGACGCCGTCGGCGCGCAGCAGCGCCGGGAGCGTCACTGGCGCGTCGTCGACCAGCACCCGCGCCTCCGCCGGCAGGCCCGCGATGGTCAGCGCGTGCGTCGCGGGCGCTGCGGGTCGCAGGGCGGCCGTCGCGCCGCCGAGGTGGGCGGGCGCCGGGCGCATCCGCAACGCCACGAGCATTCCCCCGACGCCCAGCGCGACCCCCAGCGCCACCACCGCCGCGCCCGAGCGCCGCGGCCGGTCTTTACGCAGCGTGGTAATACTGTCTCCGGGCAGCGTGTCGGCGTGCACCAGCGTGGGGTTGGGCGTGCGCGACGAGCGGTTGGGGGGGAGGCTCCCCCGGGGCGGCGCCTCGAGCGCCCCTTCGCCCCGCGACCACGCCGCGAGGGCCTCGCGCATCTGCCGCGCGGTGGGGTACCGCTCGCGCGCCGACCGGGCCATCGCGCGCTCGGCGATGGAGGCCAGCACGGGGTCGAGCGAGGGCAGCGCGTCGAGCAGCGGGAGGTGCCCCTCGGTGGCGATGCGGATCATCATCGCGTTGTAGTTGGGCGCCTCGTAGGGGAGCCTGCCCGTGAGCAGCTCGTACAGGATCACCCCCATCGCCCAGATGTCGCTGCGCAGGTCGATGGTGGGCTCGCCGCGGGCCTGCTCGGGGGACATGTACGCGGGCGTGCCGATGAGGGCGCCGGTGCGGGTCATGCGAACGCGCTCGGCGTCGTCGCCCAGGAACTTCGACACACCGAAGTCGAGGATCTTCGGGCGCACCACCTCGCCCTCGACGGCGAGGAAGATGTTCTCGGGCTTGAGGTCGCGGTGCAGGATCTCGTGCTGGTGCGCGGCGTCGAGGGCCTCGAGCACCGCGGTGACCACCCCCACGGCGTCGGCGGTGGGGAGCGACCCGTCGCGCTCGAGGCGCTCGGCGAGGCTCTCGCCGTGCAGGCGCTCCATGACCATGTACGGCGCGCCGTCGTCGGACTGGCCGTAGTCGAAGACCCGCACGATGCTCGGGTGCCCGATGCGCACGGTGGCCTCGGCCTCGGCGCGGAAGCGGCGCACCGCGTCGGGGTCGCGCGCGAAGTTGGCGTGGAGCACCTTCAGGGCCACCTGGGCGCCGCGGATGGCGATGTTCTCGGCGATCCAGACGGCGCCCATGCCGCCCTCGCCGAGGGGGTCGATGAGCTTGTATTTCCCGCCGATGACGTCGCCCCGGGTGAGCATCTCCGGGCGACCGTAACACAACAGCCACCGGGGGCTCAGCCGCGGCGCAGCACGCCCAGCGCGACGAACTCACCCAGCAGCATCGCGACGTCGCCCCACGGGAGCCCCGGGGACCACGCCGCCGCGTCGCCCGCGCAGAACGACCGGCTCGCCGCGAGCCCCCGCACGAAGCCCTCGGCCTCCGCCGGGAGCGTGGCGAGCACCGCGTCGCCGTCGGTCACCAGCACCACGGCCTCGCCGTCGGCGCCCGCTCCGCGGCGGTGCGACACGTCCATGGCGCGCACGAGGGCGGCGTCGCGGGCGATGGGGCCGTCGACCGGCGCCTCGGCGAGCCACGCGTCGGCGAGGGCCGCGGGGGTGAGGCGCTCGAGCGCGCGGCGCAGCCCGTCGAGTCGCGCGGCGAAGTGCGCCTCGGTGCGCGCCCGGCCGTCGGCGTCGGTGGGGTGCGGGCCCGGGCGCTCGGGCCGGGCGCGGCCGCGGACGTCGGCGAGCAGGTCGTCGAGGAGGAGGTCGCGGGCGAGGTCGAGCACGTTGACGGGGCGCAGCGTGAGGCAGACGTGGAGCGACTCGCTCGTGGCCTTCACGTGGTGCCAGGCCCCGGCGGGGAGGTAGAGCACGTCGCCGGGGGAGAGTTCCTGGACGAGGAGGGCGGACTCGTCGAAGCCGTGGACGCCGGCGGCGCGGGCGGCCGCGTCGGGGATCACGTTGGTCAACGGGCGCGCCACCGCGGGGGTGGGGGCGTAGTGCCAGCGCTTGGTGCCCGCGAGCTGGAGCACGAACATCGACGTGGTGTCGAAGTGCAGCCCGTAGCCCGACCCGGCGGGCGACAGGAACGCCGCCACGTCGAGCTCGACGGGCACCGCGAGGGAGCGGCGGATGTCCGCCACCAGGGCCGCGAGCCCGGGGTCGGTCTCGTGCAGCCACTCGGCCTGCACGGTCATGCCCGCGGCGAGCAGCGGCTCCACCTGCGCGGCGTCGATGGCGAGCTCGGCGTGCTCGCCGCGCGGGTCGCGGAAGCCCGCCTTGAGGCGCCGCGGGTCGTGCGCGTGGGCGCCCCGCGGGTGGTGCGCCGCCGCCATGAGCCGCGCGCGGTCGAAGAGCCCCGCGAGGCGGTCGGGGGTCGGGGCCGGGGCGTAGAGCGAGCGGCGCTCCCAGTGGCGCTTGACGAATTCGTTGAGCGCGAGCGGCGCAACGAGGGCGGCGAGGTCGAGGGTGGTCATCGTTGGGGGGGGA
>CAIOSS010001234.1 GCA_903860995.1 uncultured delta proteobacterium
CGATCTTCATGGCGAGGGACGATAGCGGTACCCTGCCGCCCCGTGAAGGTCATCAGCATCGGCGCCGGTCCCGCAGCCCTCTACTTCAGCATCCTGGCGCGCCAGCGATTCCCGTCGTGGGACATCACCCTGCTCGAGCGCAACGCCCGGGGCGACACCTTCGGCTTCGGCGTGGTGTTCTCCGACGAGACGCTCTCCAACCTGCTCGAGGCCGACCCCCCGACGCACGCCGAGATCACGGCGAGCTTCGCCCACTGGGACGCCATCGACGTGCACATCCGCGGCGAGACCTTCCGCTCCGCGGGCCATGGCTTCTCGGGCATCTCGCGCCGCCGCCTGCTCGACATCCTCGAGGCCCGCGCCACCGCCCTCGGCGTCACCATCGAGCACGGCGTCGACCTTGCCGACCCGGAGCGCGTGCGCGCCCTGCGCGGCGAGTGCGACCTGCTGCTCGGCGCCGACGGGCTGCGCTCCATCGTGCGCACCATCTGGCGCGACGAGTTTCGCCCCAGCTTCGACGTTCGCAAGTGCCGCTACCTCTGGCTCGGCACCCCGAGGCGCTTCGAGGCCTTCACCTTCGCCTTCGCCGAGAACGCCCACGGGATGTTCCAGGCCCACGCGTACCGCTTCGACGACTCCATGAGCACCTTCATCGCGGAGTGCGACGAGGAGACCTTCGCGCGCAGCGGCCTCGGCGACGCGCCCATCGCGGAGACCGTCGCCTACCTGGAGAAGCTCTTCGCCCCGTGGCTCGGCGGTGAGCCCCTGGTCACCAACCGATCGCAGTGGATCCAGTTCGTGACGGTGCGCAACGAGCGCTGGCACCACGGCAACGCGGTGCTCCTCGGCGACGCCGCGCACACGGCGCACTTCTCCATCGGGTCGGGCACCAAGCTCGCGCTCGAGGACGCCATCGCGCTGGCCGACTGCTTCGCGGGGGGCGGCACCCTCGACGAGGCCCTCGACCGCTACGAGGCCTCGCGGCACCCGGTGGTCGAGCGCACCCAGAAGGCCGCGCAGGACTCGCTCGTGTGGTTCGAGCAGGCGCGGCGCTACCTCGCGCTGCCGCCGTGGCAGCTCGCGTTCAGCCTGCTCACCCGCTCCAAGCGCATCACCTTCGAGAGCCTCGGCAAGCGCGACCCGGCCTTCGCGGACGACGTCGCGCGCCGCTTCGCCGCCAGTGCAGGCGTCGCCGTCGCGCCGACCGAGGCCCCGCCGCCGCCGATGTTCACGCCGCTCACGCTGCGGGGGATGACCCTCGCCAACCGCGTGGTGGTGTCGCCGATGTGCATGTACTCCGCCGCCGACGGCACGCCCGGCGACTTCCACCTGGTGCACTACGGCGCGCTCGCCCAGGGCGGCGCCGGCCTCGTGATGACCGAGATGACCGACGTCGCCGCCGAGGCGCGCATCACCCTCGGCTGCACGGGGATCTACACCGACGCGCACACCGCGGCCTGGCGGCGCATCGTGGACTTCGCCCACGACCAGAGCGGCGCCCGGGTGGGGCTCCAGCTCGGTCACGCCGGGCGCAAGGGCGCGACGCGGCTCATGTGGGAGGGCATCGACGAGCCCCTCGCCGAGGGGGCGTGGGAGATCCTCGCGCCGAGCCCGCTGCCGTACTTCCCGCACTCCCAACGCCCGCGACCGATGGAGCGCGCGGACATGGACCGGGTGATCGCGCAGTACGCCGCCGCGACGACGCGCGCGGTCGCCGCGGGCTTCGACCTCATCGAGGTGCACATGGCCCACGGGTACCTGCTGGCGAGCTTCCTCTCGCCGCTCACCAACCTGCGCAGCGACGGGTACGGCGGGTCGATCGAGGCGCGCGCGCGCTTCCCCCTGGAGGTCTTCGACGCGGTGCGGGCGCGGTGGCCCGAAGAGCGGCCCATGAGCGTGCGCGTGTCGGCCACGGACTGGCACCCGCACGGCATCACCGACGACGACCTGCGCGCCCTCGCGGCGATGCTGAAGGCGCGCGGCTGCGACATCGTCGACGTGTCGAGCGGGCAGACCGTGCCGGAGGGGAAGCCCGTGTTCGGGCGGATGTTCCAGACGCCGTGGAGCGACCTGGTGCGCAACGAAGTGGGCATCGCGACGATGGCGGTGGGGAACATCCAGAGCGCCGATCAGGTGAACAGCATCCTCGCCTCGGGCCGCGCCGACCTCTGCGTGCTCGCGCGCCCTCACCTCGCGGACCCCTTCTGGACGCTCCGCGCCGCCGCGGCGCAGGGCTGGGACGCGCAGCGCTGGCCGGTGCAGTACGCCGCCGGCCGGAGCACCCTCGCCCGCGGCTGACGGCGGGGGGACAAATCTCCCCCGGTGAGGTTGCGCCCCAAAACGCTGTGTTAGTCTCCTCGCCGCACCGTCTACAGGAGGGACCTGCCAATGCCTGCGAATCAGAAGACCTGGGAAAAGATCACGCGCGCCGAGCTGGATGTTCTGAAGTCCAACCTTCGGAGCAAGGGGCTCGTACCCCCCTCGAGCGACAAGTCCACGATCCGCGGTCGCGGCGTGGTCGCCGACTGCGAGTACACCGAGATGGAGCAGACCCTGAAGGTCACCATCAAGGAGACCCCGCCCTTCGTCAGCTACAACTACGTGTTCGGGCTCCTCGACGAGGAGATCAAGAAGGTCGATCGCTGATCGGCCTTCCCTGATCGCTGTCTCTCCCCGCCGGCCCTCGAACTCCCCCCCCTACAGCCCAGATCAGTTGAAGATCCGCCCCCGCTCGAAGGGGTTGAAGCGGAACTCCATCAGCCCGTTGATGGCCGTGTCGACCACGTAGAGCCGGTCGAGCCCGCGCAGGTGCCGCGCAGCCACCGGCAGCGATCCCACGTCGGTGCGAAACGCGTCCCACGCGTTGACCAGGTTGAACGTGATCCGCGTATCGCGATCGACCGGCGCGGCGACGACCTCCGTCCCCCGGGCGGGCGTCTCGCGCTGGACGAGGGCCGGGAAGATCTGCGTGCACAGGTACGGGTTGGCGAACACCGGCGCGAGGTCGCGCGGCGCCATCCCGCCGACCACGGTCCCGGTGCACGCCCGGCCGGCCGGGCAGACCCGCGCGAGCAGCGTCGGGAGCTGCGCCGCGGGCGTGGCGCGGTCGAGCAGGCACCGCTCGGCGAAGGCCAGCACCTCGGCCTGCTTCGGGGCGTCCACCTCGCACTCGCGCCCCGCCCCGACGCGCACCGCGTGGAGGAAGCCCGAGCGGGCGCCCTGCGCGATCCACTGCTGGCCCGCGCGCACCTGGAAGCGGATCGCCTGCGGGTAGCAGCGCACCACCAGGGCGGCGAAGTCGGCGCCGTTGCCGGCGCGGAGCTGCAGCCGGTCTTCGAAGGCGCGCTCGATGACGAGGTCGCGGTTGAGGGGCGCCTCGCCCGCGCCGAAGGTCTGCGCGCACAGCTCGGCGTCGGCCGCGAGGGGAGTCGGGTCGCTGACGATGCTGAGCAGGTCGCGCGCGACGCTGTCGAGGGCGAGCGCGCCCCGGGTGCAGAAGAACCCACCGGGCGCGTCGAGCGCCAGCGCCCCGGAGGGGTCGAGCGTGAGGGCGCCGCCGGTCTGGTCGAGGCCCGGGATGATGCCCTCGAAGGCGAACGACCACGGCTCGTTGCGCGACGTGAAGGGGTCTGCCGGGCCGTACACCGGCCCCGAGGCGGTGGCGCCGATCTGCCGCCGAGGGAGGGCGACACCGTAGTTGTTGGCCTCCGCGCACGCCGGCGTGGCGTCGATGGTGCGGGCGGCGCCGCACGCGAACACCGGCGCGCCAACGCCCTCGAGCGTCTGGCCGCGCGTGCTGCCCCGCAGGACGGCGGTGGTCGTCGGCGCGCCGCTCAGCGCGGGTGCCAGGCTGAGCTGGGTCTGCGCGTGCGGCGCGTGGCGCACGAAGCGGTAGGGGCCGTTGGGGGTGCTGCCCGCGCCGACCTGGCACTGGGCCTCCCAGGCGTCGACGTTGTAGTCGTCGACGTCGATGACCGCGAACTGCCCGCTGCGCAGCACGGCGCCGACGAAGACGCCGCTGAAGCTCCCGGCGGCGGTCGGGGTGTAGCCTTGGGTGCAGGTGGCGGGGTCTGGCGCGGGCGACACGGGGACGTCGCGGGCCATGGGGTCGTACGCGCTGGTGTTGATGGCCACGAGCGCCGTCGTGGGAACCAGCAGCGGAACCCGGTCGGCGGCGATGCTGGGCTCGATGCGGCTGCCGCGCGCGTTGGGCAGCGGCAGCACGTTGGGGCGCACCCGGGCGCCGCGGGTGAGGTCCCACACGATCACGTCGCCCTGGTCCGCGGTGGTCAGGTAGAGGTACCGCGAGCGGGTGCAGTGGTCGGCGTCGAGCGCCGGGTCGCAGTTATACCGGCGCCCCCGGGCGAGGCCGGTGACCGCCGCGACGCGGGTGCGCTCGCCCACCGCGAGCGACTCGAGCTCGACCCCCGCAGCCACGTCGATGACGTGCACGCGATCGAGGACGTCGTCGGTCACATAGACGCGCCCGCCCTCCTCGTCGACGGCCAGCGCCACCGGGTGCGGGAGCGCCATCGCCCCAGCGTCGGCGACCCCGGCGTCGCCGGCGGCCACTGCGCCCCGGAGGGCGAGGATGCGCGGCGCGCCCGGCGCGGCGGGATCGGTGACGTCGACGATCGAGACAGCGCGCGACTCGGGCAGGGTCGCGACCAGAAGGTGGCGGTCGCCCGAGACCACGACGGCAAGGTCGCGGGGCATCCCGCCGACCGGGAGATCCACACGGCGGGCCGCGAAGTCCGCGCGCCGCGGGTCAGAGCGGAGCGCCGCGGCGTCGAGGCGCAGCACGCGATCGCTGCGTCCGCTAGCGACGTACAGGAACCCAGTGCCCTCGCCGATGTCCGAGGCGATCGCGATCGGAAACTCACCCACCGGCAGGAAGCTGTACCCCGGCGTGGCGGGGCTGTTATCGACGAGGGCGACGCCCGACGTGGTGGCCAGGTCGATGACCGCGAGCTCGCCCCGGTCGAACTGGGGCACCACCGCGTGGAGGTGGAAGGTGGTGTTGGCGCCCGGCCCGTTGTCGGTGTCCGACAGGGTGCAGCGCGTGGTGGGGTGGGGCCTCACCGTGGCGCCGACCACCTCCAGGCAGATGAGCTCCACGTCCGTCGCGCGGATGATGTTGTTGGTGTTGCTGATGGAAGGCGTGGTGCTGCAGGCCGCGGCGAGCGTGGCGCCCACGAGTGCGGCGGCGCGGAGGGAGAGGGGTCGCAACGGGCGTTACTCCTGCGGGAGCTGCGGGGCAAGGGTGAGCACGCGGCGCAGGTAGGTGCCTGGGTTCGCGGGGTCGGCAGGCGGGCGGAGGTCGATGACTTCGAGCGCGCCGTCGAGGAAGTCGACC
>CAIOSS010001235.1 GCA_903860995.1 uncultured delta proteobacterium
GGTCTTGTGCGACCAGCCGATGCTCGACGCCATCGCGCCGCCGGACAACGCCGCCGCGCTGCGGACCTACGGGTTTCGCCGGGTGCGCTGCGCCAACGGGCGGGGCGAGATCGCTCTGTAGAACCGTTCCACAAGGGACTTGAAGGATTGGGCGGAGCACCCGCCCAGACCTGCTCCGGCGGCGCGTGCGCCTCGTGCTCGGCGACGGCGGTGAGCTACGGCTCGCAGGTGGAGCCCCTCCTCAACGCCACCTGCGTCACCGGCTGCCACGGGGGAGTGCGCCCCTCGGGTGACCTGACCCTGGTGAGCGGGAGCTCGTACCGCGCGCTCGTCAACGCGACGTCGGGCTGCGGCACCCGGCTGCGCGTGGCGCCGGGCCTTCCCGGGAGCAGCTACCTCGTCGACAAGCTCACGGGCGCCAACCTGTGCAGCGGCGGCCAGATGCCGCTGCGGGGCGCCGCGCTCCCGAGCCCGCAGATCGACCTGATCCGCACCTGTGATCTGCCAGGGCGTTCCCAACAACTGAAGTCCTCCCCACGACCCCGCGGCTGTGTCGACGTTGCGCAGTCGCCTGTAAACGAACCGCACAGTGCACCGCTGGAGAGGGCGGCGATGCACCGAAAAAAAGTGCTTCGCGGCGATGGCTCGCTCGTTGCTCACAGGCTCCGCAGCACTGTCGGCGTCGACCGCCGCGAGCGCGGCTTCGCGTTGACGGCCCCGCCCCCAACTCCCTCCTTGGAGTCTTTGATGAAGTCTGCCTTCCTGTCCGTCCTCGCCCTGAGCGCCCTCTGCGTCTCCGGGTGCGCCGAAGAGATCACCGGCCCCCCGCTCTCCCTTGATCCTGCGGTCGCGCCCGCTACGGTGTGCAACGCCTCCGACACGGAGAACCAGGCACTGCAGACCCGCGTGGTGTTTCGCGCGACCTCCGGCGGGTCCTTCGCTCCGCTGCCGATCGACACCTTCACGCCCGACGCCTCGCTGGCGATCCCCCGGGTGACGCTCCGCTCGGCCGACGGGCGCGACGTGCCGGTGCGCCAGGTGGAGTTCGTCTCCGCCCGGGAGATGGCGCTCTGGGTGACCCGGAGCACCGGCGACAGCGGCGCCCTCGCGCCCGGCTCATACACCGTGTCGGTGACCAACCCCGACGGCCAGGGGGCGCTCACCATGACGGGCTCGCTGCGCGTGGTGCCTCCCCCGACGGTGGCCTCGGCGGCCCGCCTCGACCCGACGGTCCCGACGCAGGGCGTCGACGCCGACGAGGCGCAGACCGTCTGCAACGCTGCCGTCACCACGCTCGCCATCACCGGCACGGGCTTCCGCCCGATGGACCCGACGCCCGTGGTGGAGGTCGTCGACGCGCGCGGCGCCGTCGTGCGGAGGGTCGCCGACCGGGACATCCGGGTAACCTCCGAGCGCGAGCTCCGGGTGACGCTCCAGGGCCCGATGGACCCCGCGCAGCGCCTCGCTCCGGGGCGCTACGGCTTCCGGGTGACCAACCCCGACGGCACCTCCTCGACGGGCGCCCCGTCGGGCGACGCGGGCGTCTCCGCGGGCGACGCGGGCGCCGACCTCTCCGGGACGCAGTACCCGCAGGGCTGTCGCTCGACAGCCCCGTCGCTCTTCACCATCGTGCCTCCGCCCGAGGTGCGCTCGGTGGCGCCGGTCTCCGCGTGCAGCTCCCGCGAGCAGCGCTTCATCGTGCGCGGCGCCCACTTCCGCCGCGGGCTCACGGCGACCATCGCCGCCATGACGCCCTTCGAGGTGCCCGCGGGCAACGTCGCCTACGCGAGCTCCACCGGCAGCACCAACGACTTCGACACCCTCACCCTCACGGTGCCCGCGGGCGCCGTCGCGCCGGGCGGCGGCTACGCGCTGGCCATTCGCAACGCCGACTCCTGCGGCACGGCCTTCATGCCCCAGTGCCCCGATGGGACCTCGCCCACCGGCGCCGACAACGAGTGCCAGGGCACCGTCGGCATGGCCTCCGGGACCGGAGCCCGCTCCCTCACCTTCTACGCCGACCCGGTGGTCACCTCGATCATGCCTCGCGGGGTGTGCACCGCGCGGCTCGTCCCGGTGACCCTCACGGGCACGAACTTCCACAGCACCTACGGCGTGCAGCCCACGGTGCGCATCCACGACGTCGCGCTCGAGAACGTGCGCGTCACCTCGCCCACGACCCTCACCGCGGACATCCCCATGTCCCTGATGGCGGGCGCCCCGCTCGGCACCCCCTACGACGTCTCGGTGACGGTGCCCGAAGGCTGCGGGGGCAGCCTCCCCCGGGGCTTCACCCTCTTCCCCCCGGTGACCGCGAGCGCGGTCTCCCCGGGCGCCGTCTGCGTCGACCGACCGGGCACCACCCTCACCGTGACCGGGACCAACTTCCACTCCTTCGAAGGGATCGGCCCGACGGTCATCCTGGGCTCTACGCCCCCGACGGCGCTCACCAACGTGCGCGTCGTCTCCCCGACCACGCTCACCGCCGACCTCCCGACGGCGACGCCCCCGGGCGGCCCCTATGACGTCACCGTCACGAGCCCGGTGGGCTGCGGGGCGACGGTCTCGCGGGCGTTCACCTACTACGCCGCGCCCACGGTGACCGCCGCGGTCGCGCAGGCCTCGTGCACCGGGGCCAACCCCGTGCTGGTGATCACCGGCACCAACCTCCACGCGACGGGCGCGACGCAGCCCACCGTCACGCTCGACACGCCCACCCCGACGGCGCTCACCAACGTGCGGGCGAGCTCCGACACGACCGTGCTCGCGGAGCTGCCGCTCAGCCTCCCGATGGGCAGCTACACCGCGAGGGTCACCATGCCCGAGGGCTGCGCCGCGAGCTCGGCGCCCTTCGTCTACAACCCCGGTGCGCTCGTCACGCCCACGCTCGCGGGGATGATCCCCTCGCGCGGATGGAACGGCATCGACATGCCCGTGACCATCGTCGGGA
>CAIOSS010001236.1 GCA_903860995.1 uncultured delta proteobacterium
GTCAGGTGATCGCAGCTCCTCTCCATTCATGGAGAGGGGCATCGCGGCAGCGGGGGTGAGGTCTGCGCGAGCTTCGACGCATGGCCCGATCTTCGGGCGGGCGTTCGGGCCGCGTCGGTAGGTGACCCTTCAACAAGCAGGAGATGCTCATGGCGCAGGTTGATCTCGACAAGATGCTGGTGAAGATCAAGGCCACCCAGTGGGGCCTCGGCGACGTCGACTGGGACGCCCCGGGCGCCGACATGATTGGCCCCGAGCAGTGGCCCAAGCTCAAGGCCTTCATGGCCGATGTCATGTGGGTCGAGCACGTCGGCGCGCGGGGGTTTGCGGCCCTGGCGAGGACCGCGCCGACCGAGACGTTGCGTGAGATCTACACGTACTTCCAGGCCGAGGAGCAGCGGCACGCCAACGCGGAGATGGCGCTCATGCGGCGCTGGGGAATGCTCAACGGCGACGAGCTGCCAGAGCCCAACGTGAACCTGCGGCTCGTCATCGCGTGGCTCGACAAGTACGCCGACGAGCTGCCCTTCTATGTGCTGGGCGCGACGATTCCGATGCTGGAGGTGGCGCTCGACGGAGCGCTCTGCCGCTTCCTCCTCGACACGGTCGACGACCCGGTCTGCCACGCCGTCTTTGATCTCATCAACGGCGACGAGGCGCGCCACCTGGCCGTCGGGTTCAGCGTGATGGAGCACCAGTGTGACGACGTCGACACCCTCGGTCTGCTCAAGATGTGCGCGCCCGCGCTGCACCCGCGCACGCTGCTCGGCGGGCTGGTCTACGTGCCGCTGCTCAGCAAGATGCGCGACAACCTCATCGAGCTCGGGCTGCCCGAGCACAAGCTCATCGACGCGATGGCCAGGTTCGGCAAGAACGGCGGGCGCACGCCCAACGGGCGCCGCAACCCGTATTTTCTCCTCGCGCGCCGCCACGCGCGCCGCTTCTCCGATCGCAACGACAAGGGCTATCACGTACCTGCCAATCTGGCCGTGCGCGTCACGGCGCACATTCCGCGGTGGGCGCTGCCGCCGGTGCCGAGCTGGGTCAAGGAGCTCACCTGGAAGCCCGTGTCGTGAGGGTCGAGACGCTGATCATCGGGGCGGGCTTCGGCGGCCTCGGCTCCGCGATTCGACTCCAGCACGCGGGCCATCACGACTTCGTGATTCTCGAGCGCGCGAGCGAGGTGGGAGGCACCTGGCGCGACAACCAGTATCCGGGCGCGGCGTGCGACATCCCCTCGAACCTGTACTCGTTCTCGTTCGCGCCGAACCCCGAGTGGACGCGCACGTACTCGGGCAGCGCCGAGATTCTCGACTACGTGAAGCGGCTGGTGCGCGACCACCATCTGCTGCCCAAGGTGCGCTTCGGACAGAACGTGAGCGAGCTTCGTTTTCACGCGTCCGAAGCAGAGTGGGAGGTGCGCACCGACGGCGGTGACGTCTATCGCGCGCGGAGCGTCATCCTGGCCTCGGGGGCGCTGGCCAACCCGGGCTATCCGAACATCGAGGGCATCGAGCGCTTCGCGGGCCACCGCATTCACAGCGCCCGCTGGGACCACGGCTACGACTTCGCGGGCAAGCGCGTCGCGGTCATCGGAACAGGCGCGAGCGCCGTGCAGATCATCCCCGAGCTCGTGAAGATGGCCGGGTTCGTGAAGGTGTTTCAGCGCACGCCGGGCTGGGTGCTGCCGCGCGCCGACCGCGCGACCGGGGAGCGCGCCAGGTCACTCTTTCGCCGCTCCCCCGAGGCGCAGGCCGCCGCCCGCAAGGCGATGTTCTGGATCCACGAGAGCATGGCGCTGGGGGTGATCTGGTCGTCGCCGCTGACCCGGGTGATCGAGCGAGTCGCCGCCGCGCACCTGCAGAAGCAGGTGAAGGACGGCTGGCTGCGGCGCCAGCTCACGCCGAACTACCGCGTCGGCTGCAAGCGCATCCTGCTGTCGAACACGTACTACCCCGCGCTGCAGGCGCCCAACGGCAAGCTGCTCACCTGGCCGATCGTGAAGTTCACCGAGCGGGGCCTGGTCACCGCCGAGGGCGTCGAGCACCAGTTCGACTGCGTGGTGTTCGCGACCGGATTCGACGTGCACAAGACCAGCACCGTGTTTCCGATCATCGGGCTCGACGGACGGGTGCTGGGCCAGGAGTGGAAGAAGGGCTCGCAGGCGTACAAGAGCATGAACGTCTCGGGCTACCCGAACCTGCACTTCATTCTGGGGCCGAACTCCGGGCCCGGGCACAACTCGGCGCTCGTCTACATGGAGTCGCAGATCGACTTCGCCGTGCAGGGGGTACGCGCGGTCACCGAGGGCGGCCTGCGCACCCTCGACGTTCGGCCGGAGGCTCAGCGTCGCTACAACGAGCAGCTCCAGCGGCGGCTCGCGAAGACCAACTGGAGCTCGGGCTGCAAGAGCTGGTACCTGACCGAGGACGGCTACAACGCGACGATGTACCCCGGCTTCGCGACGCAGTACGCACGCGAGCTGCGGCGCCTGCGGCTCGAGGACTACCAAACCACGGCGGTCCGGTAGTCCTGGAGCCCGGGCGTGTAGGACTTGATACATCTCATCAGCCCCCGCCTCGGCGCCGCCGTCGTGACCCTCGCCGGGACGCGCGAGGCCCGCTGGTGGTCGATGCGCGACGCCGACGAAGCGCGAGACGTAGCTCCGTCCGCCGTGCGGCCTCCGGCCCGATCGGCACACCCGCCGAAGCGCCTGCATCCCCACGGAACCGGGCACTCCCCTGCGGACGGCTCCGGGGCGCTCCGGCTCGCCGCCCTCGTCGTAGGGGCTCTCGCACTCCCCCGGTCGGCAGGACCTACGCCCGGAAGACGGCCTCGATCGCGGCGGCGTCGAGGGCCACGCGGTCGCGGCTCGCGAAGATCAGCCCGGGGTTGACGGTCACCCGGTCGGCGCCGACGCCCTCGGGGCCGCCGTTGATCAGGGCCGCGCGCGCATCGACGATGGAGATCAGCGGCCGGAAGGCCCCGTTGAGGATCGCGATGTCGCGCGAGATCCGGTCGGCGTCGCCTTCGGTGTAGTGGATCGGGTCGCGCGACTCGTCGCCGATGGCGCCGATGAGGTTCTTCATCGAGAGCGAGATCGCCGCCCAGCGGTGGTTCTTGCACACGGGCAGGTCGATGAAGTGGTCGGCCTCGAGGATCTTCCGCATCGCCAGGATGCCGCCCTGCGCGCGGCGCCCCGCGCGGGAGTCGACCGCACCGAGGCCATCGCCCGGCTCGTCGAGGTCGCCGACCAGAGCCTCCGCGCGGCTGCGCGCGGGGAACGTCGACACCACAGAGCGCGAGCAGCTCGTCGGCCTTGTGGCGGAGGCTCTCGGCGTCGTCTTCCTCGTCGACCGTGGCAGGCAGCTCGCGGTCGTACTAGCGTCCGCGACACCATGCAGATCGACCTCGTCGAAGCCGCCCGCCGCCTCGGAGAGCTCGTTCTCGCGGCGCAGCGCGGCGAGCCGGTGCTGATCGCCACACCAGGTGGCTTGATGCGCCTGGCGCCGGTGACCTCGCCAGCGGTGGACGAAGGCGCGCCGGTGTTCGGCGCCCTGCGCGGGACCGTCCACATGGCGGACGACTTCGACGCGCCGCTCGACGACTTCGCGGACTACGAGCGTTGAGGCTCCTGCTCGATACGCACGTGCTCCTGTGGTTCGTCGACGGGGACGCGCGGCTGTCCGAGGTCGCGCGCGAGGCGATCGGCGACCCTGCCAACGAGCGCTGGGTGAGTGTCGCGAGCGCGTGGGAGATCGCGATCAAGACGTCTCTCGGAAAGCTTCGAATCGATGGCGATCTGGAGGAGTGGCTCGTCCGCGTTCGTCGGGCAGCGCGGATCGAGTGGCTCTCGATCGACCCCCGGCATGTGGTTGGCGTCGCTGCACTTCCCTGGCACCACCGCGATCCCTTCGATCGCCTGCTCATCGCGCAGGCGCGGACGGAGGGCATGACGCTCGTCTCCGCCGACGAGAAGATGACGGCGTACGACGTCGCGCGGATCGCGTAGGGGGACGCTCGCCGACGGCTCCGCGTGCCAGGCGGCGTGCGCCCGGATGATCGACTACACCGTGTCGTGCGCCCAGGAGGAGCTGCTCTCGTGCTCGGGCGCGGTCGCGCCGTTCGCGACGCGACGAGGTGAGGCACGCTCCACCCGAGCTCGTGTGGCCGGAGTCCCGATGCGCTCATCGGGGGCGGTCGAGGTCGACGACGAGGCGACGGGACTGTTCGGCGCGCTTCGCGGAGAGCTCGACCCCGACGGCGTCGAGCCCGCGGGCGTTGGCGACCGCGAGCATGGTGCCGACGCCGCAGAAGGGGTCGACCACCGTCCGGGCGGCCGTGCGCTCCAGGAGGAACTGGCACACGGCCTCGCAGGCCTCGACGCCCATGGCGCGGGCCCAGGGCATGGCGCCGAGGCGCGGCAGCACGTCGGGCGACGAGCCGGCGGTCTCCAGGCGGAGCGCGCGGGAGAAGCACAGGAGGTGGGCCCAGCCGGGGCGCCCGGGGGTGGCGGTGCCGGGCGGGGCGCGGCAGACGACCTTGTGCCAGAGGAGGTGGGAGCCCGCGGCCTCGGCGCCGAGCTGCACGAGGAAGCCCTTGTCGACCCAGCGCCCGTCGCGCTTCACGTCGGTCTGGAAGAACACCGCAACGGAGTGCTCGTCGACCTGCCGGCACGCGAGGGCGGCGGTGTCGATGAACCACCGGCGCCACCCGTCGGCGCCGAGCGAGGGCAGCTCCGAGAGGTCGGGGAGGGAGGTGACGACGGCGTGGTCGGGGGACAGCGGGCTGGCGGCGAGCCAGGCGACGCCGTCGGCGTGGTGGACGACGCGGGAGGGCATCGGCGGGGGGAGGGCGGTCACCAGCGGGAGGCGGCGCAGGCGCCGAGCGACTCGCGGAGGTGTTCGCGCCAGGTGCGGCCGTGGTCGGCGTCGGTGATGGGGCTCTCGGTGTTCATCGGGGAGGGGGGTGAGGGGCTGCGGTCCGCGTCCGCGATTGCATCAACGATACAGGGCTGTCAGGAACTCAGACCCTGGGTGGCCGCCGGTGGAAGCGCGGACGAGGTGAGCGCCCAGGTGAAGACGTGCGGACGGGCGGATCCGCCGTCGGCGGCGCGCGGACCTGCACGCTCGACCTCCGCCGGGCCTACGAGCGCGACACGGACGACCGACCCGGCGTTGCGCCCCTGCAACGCTGCCGCGTCAGCGGGGCCCCGCTCACCACTCGCCGACGTTGGGGAGCGAGGTCCACGGCTCGGCGGGCGCGAGCGCGTCGCCCCGCTGGAGCAGCTCCACGGAGTGGCCGTCGGGTGACTTCACGAAGGCCATGCGCCCGTCGCGCGGCGGCCGGTGGATGGTGACGCCCGCCGCCAGCAGCCGCGCGCAGGTCGCGTGGATGTCGTCGACCGCGAAGGCGAGGTGCCCGAAGGATCGCCCCGTGGGGTAGTCGGTCGCCTGGTCCCAGTTGTGGGTGAGCTCGATCTGGGCGTCGTCGCCGGGGTCGCCGGTGCCCAGGAAGACCAGCGTGAAGCGGCCCGACGCGTGGTCGGTGCGGCGCAGCTCGCGGAGCCCGAGCTTCTCGACGAAGAAGTCGAGCGCCGCGTCGAGGTCGCGCACCCGCAGCATGGTGTGGAGGAATCTCATGCGCGCGATGATGGCCCATCGGGGAGCGTCGCGCGCGCGTCGCCGCCTTCCCGGGCGATTCCCGACTCGACGACCGACACGATCGCGCGGTCGGGCCCGCGACGAGGTGGACGTGAGTCCGAGCAGCACCGGGACCAGCGTGACCGAGGCCGCGGAGAGCCAGAACGCGTGGGCGGCGCGCGAGGCCGTCGGTCCCGTCCCCGCCGACGGTGACCCGCAATGGGGTCCCGACCCCGCCTGCCTCCGGGCGCCTCTCGACACGCCCCCGGGGGTCGTCCATCCGTCAGGTCGTCGCGTGATAGCGTCACCACGCGATGACCGCGGCGCGTTCGATCCCGATGGATGCGGAGTTCCCCGGGCTGCCCGCCGAGGTCGTCGCCGCCTGGCGCAGCGCGCCCGACCATGTCTCCGCCGAGATCGTCGACGGCGAGCTCTTCACCATGCCGCGGCCCGGCGCTCCCCACGCGAGCGCCGCGACGGACCTCGTCGTCGAGCTCGGCCCTCCCTTCGCTCGCGGACGCGGCGGCCCTGGCGGCTGGGTCATCCTCGTCGAGCCCGAGCTTCACCTCGGCGCGAAGCCCGACATCGTCCACCCCGACATCTCCGGCTGGCGCCGCGAGCGGATGCCGCTGATCCCCGACACCGCCGCGATCGAGCTCGCGCCCGACTGGGTCTGCGAGGTGCTCTCCGAGGGCACCGAGGCGCACGACCGCGGCCGCAAGATGCGCCTCTATCGCCGCGCCGGCGTCGCCCACTACTGGCTCGTCGACCCGCGCATCCGTCTGTTGGAGATCTACCGCCTGGAGGGCGGGCGCTACACGCTCCTCGACACGTGGGAGGGCGGGGCGACGGTGCGCGCGGAGCCCTTCGACGCGATCGAGCTCGACCTCTCGCTGCTCTGGGCGCGCTGACCGCCTTAGGGCTCTCCCATGAACTGGCTGGGCTGAGCGTGCGTCCAGGCCGAGTCGACCTGCGAGCGCGCCCGGAGCGAGCGACCAAGCTGTAGCGTTGCTACGGCGCGGGAGTCGAGTGAGGACGTAAGCCGCAGGGCGGCCGGACTGGGCGTGCGATCAGCCCAGCCAGTTCATGGGAGAGCCCTAA
>CAIOSS010001237.1 GCA_903860995.1 uncultured delta proteobacterium
CGGACGACACGGCCGTGGTGGCGTGCACCGGCACCGCCGAGCGGGGCTGGCGCGAGTGGCGCTACCCGGGCCCCGGCGAGCTGCTCGACGTGTACGACGGCGTGGCGCTCATCGCGCGCACCTCCGCGGCCGGCGACGCGGACGTGGTGCGCTACGACATCGACCTCGGGCGGGCCGTCACGCTCAGCCTCCCGGAGCCCACCGCGCGCTGGCGCCGGGCGGGTTTTACCCGAACAGGTATGCTGCTCGGTCTGGTGCGCACGGGCACCGCGGCGCGGCCGGGGGCGGCCTGGGTGCGCGGATCGACCGACGGGCCGCTGGCCATGGAGGCCCTCCCCCTCGACGCCGACGACCTCGGGGTGGAGGGCGACCTGGCGGTGTGCGTGGGCGCCGCCGGGGCGGCGGTGAGCTCCCCCCTGGGCTGGTCGCGCGCGGTCGAGCTGCCGCCCGGGATGCCCGCCGCGGGGCCCCGGGCGGAGGGCGTGCGGCGGGCGGGCGAGCGGGTGCGCTGCGCGGCGGGGCGGTGCGTCATCGACGGGGTCGCCCGCGTCACGGTGCGCCCGGCGGGGGGCGGGAGCGACCCGGCCGGGGTGTCGGGGCGCGACCCACATTGAGAAACCGCAGCGGGTTCTGGTACCACTCGCGCGCACCGAACGGGCGAAGCCGCGAGAAGCCGCTGCCCGCGTGACGAATGAGGACGATGTCCAGCCTTTTACGAAACGCCGCGTGTGGCGGGGTTTCTGGTGGTGAACCGGGACTTTCGGTAACGTGAGCGTCCCTGTGTCTGCGGTGACCTGCCCATTCTGTGGAAGCGACCACCCGGAGGGCACCTTCGTCTGTCCGAACACCAATCGGCGGCTGCAGGGCCTGCTCCCGACGGGCACCTGCATCGAGGACAAGTACCGCATCGAGGGGATCATCGGCGTCGGCGGGATGGGGGTCGTCTACCGGGCCGAGCAGACGAAGATCAACCGCCTCGTCGCGCTGAAGATGCTGCTGCCGGAGTACACCGTGTACCCCGACCTGGTGGCGCGGGTGGAGCGCGAGGCGCGCACTGCGGGGCAGATCGACCACCCCAACGTGGTGACCATCACCGACCTCGGGGTGACCACGGAGTTCGGGCCGTACATCGCGATGGAACTCCTGCGCGGCCAGGAGCTGGCCACGGTGGTGGAGAACGCCGGCGGGAGGATGGAGCCGGCGGACGCGGTGGACGTCATCCGGCAGGTGCTCGCGGGCCTGGAGGCGGCGCACAAGAAGGGCGTCATCCACCGCGACCTGAAGCCCGAGAACATCTTCCTGAGCACCGACGACGAGGGCAAGCGCCGGGTGAAGGTGCTCGACTTCGGCATCTCGAAGCTCCGCGACGACAAGGAGCTCAACTCCCTCACGCGCACGGGCACCGTGATGGGGACGCCGCAGTTCATGGCCCCGGAGCAGGCGGCGGGCGCGCGCGACCAGGACGCCCGCATCGACCTCTACTCCACCGGCGCCGTGCTCTACGCCGTGCTCTGCAACGGGCTCCCGTTCGAGGCGGAGAACTACAACCTCCTCATCAGCGAGATCCTCAACAAGGCGCCGATCCAGATCCTGCAGCGCAACGCGTCGCTCGACCCGCGGCTCGCGAGCATCGTGATGAAGTCCATCGCGAAGAAGCCCGAGGCCCGGTACCAGTCGGCGCGCGAGATGGCCGAGGCGCTGTCGTACTGGTACGAGCACCGCAACGCGCCGCTGCCCAACACGGCGCCGCGCAACTCCAGCCCGCGCAGCCTCGGGCCGCTGTCGAGCGACACGCCGGTGTTCGACCTGCGCCGCGGCGTGCCGCGCCCGCCGCCGCTCAACGCCCGGGAGTTCTCGCCCAACGACCCGGAGTACCTCGACCGCGGCGAGGCCACGGTGATGGTTCCGGTGCCCTTCCGCGGCGAGGAGAACAGCGACTTCGCGCCCGCGGACGACTTCTTCGACGACGCCGGCAAAGCGCCGCGCGGGATGCGCCTGCAGCACGCGCCGTCGCGCCCGTCGTCGCCGCCGTCGACGCCGTCGACCCCGCGTCGACCGCCGCCGCCCCCGGAGGAGCCGCGGGTGTCCATGCCCGAGCCCTCGGTGCTGCTGGAGTCGCCGCTCGACGCGCCGCCCATCGTGCTCTTCCAGGCCCCGAAGCCGCCGCCCTCCGACGAGACCTGGGCGCAGCTGCGCACCGACGTCACGCCCAAGCGCGACGTGCTGATGGACGAGTTGCACGCCGAGCGGCGCTCGCGCAGCCGCGGGGTCTATGCGCTCATGGTGCTGGCGGTGCTGGGCCTCGGGGTGGTGGCGTTCCGAGCGCTCGCGCCCACGCTCTGGTACCGCTGGGTGCCCGGCGCGCGCGACGAGCAGGTGGTGCCGCCGCCGCCGTCGACTGTGAGCATCAGCGACCCGGTGCCCTACGTGCGGGACGCCGCCGTGCTCGTC
>CAIOSS010001238.1 GCA_903860995.1 uncultured delta proteobacterium
GTCGTCGGCAACGTGGCGCGCACGGAGATCGAGGAGGTGTTCCGCAACGACACCGGGCGCGAGCTGGAGGGGCTCTACCGCTTCCCCCTGCCGCCCGAGGCGCAGGTGGAGGAGCTCGCCCTCGACGTCGACGGTCGCATGGAGCCCGGGGCCTTCGTCGACCGCGACCGCGCGGCGGCCATCTGGCGGGGGGTGATCCACCACGCGGCGCCCAACACCCCGCCCCCCCGGGAGGAGTACGTCTGGGTGCCCGGCCCGTGGCGCGACCCGGCGCTGCTGGAGTGGCAGCGGGGCGGGCGCTTCGAGCTGCGGGTGTTCCCCATCCCGGCGCACGGACAGCGTCGGGTGCGCATCGCGTACACGCAGACCATCGCCCCGTCGGGCGGCGGCGTGCGACGGTACGTCTACCCCCTGCCGCACGACCCCGCGGGCAGCACCCGCGTCGACCACATGACCGTGGACGTGCAGGTGCTCGGTCACCGGGGCGAGCGCCCCGCGCGGATGCTGGGCTACCCCTTCACGGCCGCCGACACCTCCGCCGCCGCCTCGCGCTGGACCTTCTCCCAGGACGGCTTCACCCCCTCCGGCGACGTGGTGATGGAGTACGCCCTCGGCGACCAGGACGTCCCGGTCACCGCCTGGGGCTACGCCGAGCCCACCAACACCGAAGGCGCCTACGTCGCCCTGGCCCTGCGCCCGCAGCTCCCCCGCTGGGGCGAAGGCCGCCCCCGGGACTACGTCTTCGTCGTCGACGCGAGCCGCTCCATGGTGGGCGAGCGCTACACCCGCGCCACGCGCCTCCTCACCTCCATCGTCGGCGAGATGGACCGCCGCGACCGGCTCACGGTCCTCGCGTGCGACGTGCGCTGCGTGGCGATGCGCGAGTCGATGGCGCCCGCGAGCGCCGACGTCGCGCGCCAGGTGGGCGCCTGGCTGCAGGCCCGCGAGCCCGCCGGCGGCAGCGACCTGGGCGCCGCGTTACGTGCCTCGGTGAGCGCGGCCGGCGCGACGCCCGACGACCGCGACGTGCGGGTGGTGTACCTGGGCGACGGCGCCTCGACGGTGGGCCACCGCCGGCCCTCCACCCTGGCGCTGGAGGTCACCACGGCGCTACCCCCGCGGCGGGCGACCTTCACGGCCGTGGCGGTGGGCGCCGAGGCCGACACCACCACCCTCTCGGCGATGGCCCGGGCGGGCGGCGGGGTGGTGGTCCCGTACCTGCCGGGCGAGTCGCGCCCGGGCGCCGCGCTGGCGGTGCTGGAGGCGACCTACGGCGCGGTGCTGCGCGACCCCGAGGTGACGCTCCCGTCGGGCCTCGTGGCCATGGCGCCGGCGCGCCCCGACAACCTGCGCTCGGGCTCCGAGGCCGTGATCACGGCGCGGATGCTCCCCGGGGTGCGCGAGGTCGACGGCGAGGTGGTGCTCCGCGGCACGGTGGCAGGCGAGGCCTTCGAGGCGCGCTACCCCATCACGGTGCGGGCCACCGAGGACGCCGGCAACGCCTTCGTGCCGCGGCTCTTCGGCGCGGCGCGCATCGCCGACCTCGACGCCGGCGGCGCGCCCGGGGCGCGGGCGGAGATGGTGGCGCTCTCGCAGCGCTTCCACCTCGCGAGCCGGTACACCTCGCTGCTGGTGCTGGAGAGCCCGGCGATGTTCCGGGCCTTCGGGGTGACGCGCACCGAGGGGGGCGTGACGTGGACGGGCGAGAGCGAGGCCCTGGCCACGGGCGCGGCGGCGGCGCCCGACGCCCGGGCCGAGCTCGAGGCGAGCGCCGACGAGGGGGCGCTGCTCGGCGACGTGGCGGGCAACCGCGGGGCCGACAGCCCCGTGGAGGAGAGCCCGGCGCGCGACCTGAGCCAGGCGGCGTCCGAGCCGATGGGCGGGCTGCGCGGGCGCTCGGCAGGCGGTGCGGGTTCGGGCTTCGGGCACGCGCGGCGGGCGCCCACGGCCACGACGGCGCAGCCGATGTCGGCCCCGGCCCCGGTGGCCCCGGCGGCCCGGCCGTCGCCCCTGCGCATCGACGCGCTCGCGGACACCAACGAGGGCCCGGTGGCGGAGGCCGATCGGATGACCACGGCGGCGCGCGAGCGGCGGGCCGCGGAGGTCAACCCCTGGGCGGGCGGTCGCTGGATGCGCCGCACCTGGGTGCGCCGCGCGGCGGTGAGCGGGGGTGGGACCACCGCCGACTCGCTGCGGGCGCGCACGGAGACGGCGCGGCAGGCGCTGGCGGCCAACCCCGACAGCCGCGACCGGCACCGCGAGCTCTTCCGCTGGCTCTCGGTGGCGGGCGAGCTCGACGAGGCGGCCCGCGTGGCCGAGCGCTGGATCGCGCGCGACCCGCTCGACGCCGACGCCCTGATGCGCCTGGCGGACGTGGCGGCGCGGCGCGGCGACCGGCTGCGGGCGATGCGCTGGCTGGGCGGCGTGGCGGACGTGCGCCCCGACGACGTGCTGCTGCTCGAGCGGCTGGCGATGATGCACGCCCGGGCGGGCGACGCGGAGACGGCCTGCGCCTACCGGGTGGCCGCGGCGGAGTCGCGGAGCAGCGACGCGGCGAAGGTGGCCGAGGCGGTGCGCTGCGAGCGGGCCAACGGGCGCGAGGCCTTCGCGGCGCGGATGCTCGACCTGGTGACCGACGGCGCCCAGCGGGCGCGGGCCGAGGCGCTCGCCCTGGGCGGCGGGAGCGATCCGCTGGGCAGCCTGCGCGGCGAGCTGGTGGCCTCGGCGACCTGGGACGGCGGCGCCGACCTCGACCTGGTGCTCATCGACCCCAACGGCGTGCGCATCTCGTGGCAGGGCGGGCGCGCGGGCACGGCGGTGAGCAACCCCCTCGGGCGGGGCGAGGAGTCCCTCGGGCTCTCGCGGCTGACCACGACGGGCGAGTGGCGGCTGGAGGTCGTGCGCACCGGCAAGCAGGTGGCCGGGCTCGCGGACGACGACGACGACGACGGGCGCGACGCGGCGGTGCGCGGGAGCGTGACGCTGACGGCGCTGGGCGAGCGGCGGGTGCTGCCCTTCACGCTGACGGGCTCGCGCGCGCTCATCGGGCGCGTGGTGGTGACCCGCGAGGAGCAGCTGGTGCCCACCGCGGGCACGCCGCCGCCGGGGGCGCAGCTCGAGATGCGCCGCTGGTAGGAACCCGTCAGTGCGCGAGCCAGCCGGCGTCCATCGTCACGGCCGTGCCCGTGATCGACCACGCCTCGTCGCGGCACAGGAAGGCCGCGTACTTCCCCACCTCCGAGGGCTCGATGAGGCGCTTCTGGGCGTTCTGTGTGAGCAGGATGCGCCCCACCACCTCGGACTCCGGCACCCCGTGCACCCGCGCCTGGTCGGCGATCTGCTTCTCCACCAGCGGCGTGCGCACGTACGACGGGCACAGCGCGTTGACGGTCACCTGGCTCGACCGCGTCGCCGCTTCGAGGGCCACGGTCTTGGTCAAGCCCACGAGCCCGTGCTTGGCCGACACGTAGGCCGACTTGAAGGGCGACGCGATGAGGCTGTGCACCGAGCCCACGTTGAGCACCCGGCCCCAGTCGCGCGCGTACATCCCCGGGATGAGCGCCTTGATGAGCAGGAAGGGCGCCGTGAGCATCACGGCCTGGAGGAGGTCCCACTTCGCCTCGTCGAAGTCCTCGACCGGGCTCACGCACTGGAGCCCGGCGTTGTTGACCAGCACGTCCACGGCGCCGGCCATCCCCGCCAGGCGCTTCACGTCGTCGCGGCGCGACAGGTCGGCCGCCACCGCGCGCGAGCCCGGCAGCGCGGCGCTCACCTCCGCGAGCGCCCCTTCGGACACGTCGCTCAGGATCACCCGCGCGCCCTCCGCGGCGAACTCCCGCGCGACGGCGAGGCCGATGCCCGACGCGGCGCCCGTGACGAGGGCGGTGCGCCCGGTGAGAAAGCCTTGGCTCATGGCAGGAAGCTCCGGATGGCGGCGGCGGTGGCGGGGTGGGTCATCACGCCGTAGTGGTTGGCGTCGACGTCGACGGCCTGCGCGCGGGGCACCCGGCGGAGGTAGTCCTCCCGGTCGCCCGCGCTCACGACGAAGCCCGCCCCGAGGGGGACGCCCGCGCGCACCAGCAGCGAGGGCATCGTGAGGTCGGGCCAGAAGGCCCGCGGCACCTGCGTGGCGCCGTAGGTCATGTCCTCGAAGACGGCCGCCCGGTCGGTGCGCGGGCGCACGCCCCCGCCGGGGGCGGGGACGAGGTCGTAGCGGTAGTGGGCCTCCCACACCGGGCTCCATGGGGTGACGATGCCGAGGCGCTGCACGGCGGAGACGTACGCGTCGGCGTCGGGGTGCACCGAGCCGAGGCGCTGCACGGCGGCCAGGATGGGGAGCAGCGAGGCGGGCTCGGGGATGCCGATGGCGTCGATGAGCACCGCGCGCTCGACGCGGCCGGGCGCCTGGCGGGCGAGCTCGAGGCCGATGAAGGCGCCCATGGAGTGGCCGACGTACTCGAAGCGCTCGGCGCCGAGGGCGGTGGCGAGGGCGAGCACGTCGCGGGCGTGGTTGCGCCAGCCGTAGGTGGCGAGGCCCGTGATGGCGCTCCAGCCGCGGCCGCGGAGGTCGAGGGCGACCACCGAGCGGCCGTGCGCCGCGAGCTCGGGGCCGAGGAAGTCGTAGCTGCGGGAGTTGGCCGAGAGGCCGTGGACGCAGACGGTGAGCCTGCCGTCGTCGGGGCCGAAGCGGTGCGCGCGCACCCGCCCGGACGGGAGCTCGAGCTCGATGGGGCGGGGCTGGTGCAGGGTGGACACGCGGGCTCCGGTGTTGTGCAGCGCAACACGAGCGCCGCGCCCGTGTTCGTAGCTGCACCGACCGCCAACGGTCAACCCGGGATTGCTGCGCCGCAACAGGCGCGGCGCCCTCAGCGGGTGAGGGAGAGGCGGAAGTCCTGGGCGGCGCCGCTGTCCGAGCGGACCACCGTGCACAGCGGCTCGGTGGGCCCGTTGGCCACGAGGCGGGTGGCGCTGAGCCCGGCGGAGATGGGGGTGCACACGCTCTCGCCGCTGGGGGAGGTGGTCACCACGCCGAGGTCGAAGCGGGCGTCGCCGGAGCCCGCGAGCTGGAGGGTGTACGACACGCCGACCTCGGGGTTGAACACGAAGTACTGGCCGCCGTCGGCGTCGGCGAGCGCCCCGCGGACGCGGGCGCCCATCGGCTGGGCGGTCGCCATGGTGGTGGCCGACGGGGCCGCGAGCGCGCAGGTCGGGATGTGCGCGACGGCCGCGGCGGCGCTGGCCACCGTCTGCGGGGCGGCGGCGGGGACCGGGGGCTGGTCGGGCGAGGCGGAGGGGAGGCCGCTGCCGACCGGGAGGTTCTGGTCGGCCGCGGTGGTGACCATGTCCTCGCCGACGGTGAGGTCGGTGCGGTGGCCCGCCGGACGAATGCCCCTGTCGCACCCACCGGGTGCGCCTCGTTGGCCCGTCTGAGCTTCGTCATCGGCGCGGTATCGGGAAAGCTTGAAGAGAAAAAAGCTGGCCGTGGGTGGTCGCCCGTCAGCGGAGGCGTCGCAGCGGCGACGGCTGCAGCTCGATGCCGGCGTAGACCTCGTCGACGCTCAACGCCCCGCCGAGCGCCGCGAGCTCAACGCTCTCCCCGGCGCCGACTTGCAGGTACACCCAGCGGTCGCCCTCGCGGGAGTACAGCTCTACCCGCGGCTCGCGTTGCGACACGAGCAGGTAGTGACGCAGCGACGGCACCCGCTGGTAGTGCAGGAACTTCTCGCCCCGGTCGTACAGCTCCGTCCCGTCGGAGAGCACCTCGACGAGCACCGTCGGGTTGGTCACGGCGTTGGGGTCTGCCGGGTCGCGCTCCAGTGCGCCGCACAGCACCGTGACGTCGGCGTACGTCGCGAGCCCCGTCGCCAGAACGCGCACCTTCAGGTCGGAGCTGGCCACACGGCAGCCGCGCGCCCTCGCCAGCCGTTGCAGCTCGGCACCCACGGCGCTCGCCTGCAGGGCGTGCTCGGGGCTGCCTCCCGCCATCGCGTAGACGCGGCCCCCGAGCCACTCGTGACGCGCGCCGGTCTCCGCTTCGAGGCTCAGGTACTGCGCGTAGGTGAGCTCCAGGGTCTCGGCCGCGTCTCCCATCACGAAGCCCATCTAGTACCTTTTCGCAGGGGAAGTGAAGTGCCGCAGCGAGCACCTGGGCTTGACAGCCTCGGGGCGGGACACCTTCCATCACCCACCATGGAACCCACCACCGAGCCCGTCGTCGCCCCGCCGCGCAGCCCCTACCTCGATGGGCCCTACACGCCCGTCGAGCGCGAGATCACGGCCGTCGACCTGCCGGTGATCGGCGCGCTGCCTCGAGACCTCGCGGGGATGTACGTGCGCAACGGCAGCAACCCGAAGCACGCCCCGAAGGGTCGCTACCACTGGTTTGACGGCGACGGCATGGTGCACGGCGTGCACTTCGAGGAGGGCCGCGCGGTGTACCGCAACCGCTACGTCCAGACGGCCGCGCTCCAGGAGGAGACCGCCGCGGGCCACGCCCTCTGGACCGGCATCATGGAGCGGCCGGACTTCCGCCGCCGGGGCGGTCCCTTCAAGGACACCGCCAACACCGACCTGGTCTTCCACGCGGGTCGGCTGATGGCGCTGTGGTGGCTGGGCGGCGCGTGCCACCAGCTCTCGCTCCCGGCCCTGGAGACCCTCGGGGTGGTGGACTTCGGCAGCCCGTTGAAGAAGGGACTCTCGGCGCACCCCAAGGTCGACCCCATCACGGGCGAGCTGATGTTCTTCGACTACGCCCTCACGCCCCCGTACCTCACCTACGGGGTCATCTCGGCGGAGGGCAAGCTGGTGCGACAGGTCCCCATCGAGCTGCCGGGCGCGCGGCTGCAGCACGACATCGCCATCACGTCGAAGCACACCATCCTCATGGACCTCCCCCTCATGTGGGACCCGGCGCTGCTCGCCCGGGGAAAGACCCGGGTGCGCTTCTATCCCGACATCCCGTCGCGCTTCGGCATCATTCCTCGTCATGGCACTTCCGCCGAAGTGCGCTGGTTCGAGGCGAGCGCTTGTTACATGTATCACACCATCAACGCCTGGGAGGAGGGCGACGAGGTGGTGCTCCTCGGGTGTCGCATCGAGAACCCCCTCCCCGATGCCGTCGATACGACCCGCACGGTCCCGCGGCTCGACGCGCTCGCGCTGGAGCCCTACCTCCACGAGTGGCGCTTCAACCTCGTCACCGGCGCGGTGCGAGAGCGCAAGCTCGACGACGTCATGACGGAGTTTCCGCGCATGAACAACGAGCTCCTCGGGAGCCCTTCGCGCTACAGCTACAACCCCCGCATCGCACCGGAGTCGACGCTGCTCTATGACGGCGTGATCAAGTACGACACCGTCGCCGGCACCTCCGTCGCACACGGCTATGGCCGCGGTCGCTTCGGGGGCGAGGTGGTCTTCGCGCCGCGCGTCGGCGCCACCGGAGAGGACGACGGGTACCTCGTGACCTTCGTGCACGACCGCGAGAGCGGGCGCGGGGAGGTGGTGGTGCTCGACGCCCGCGACGTGGGCGGTGAGCCCGTGGCGAGGGTGCTGCTGCCGCAGCAGGTTCCGATCGGGTACCACTCGTGGTGGGTGCCCGCGGCGCAGATGGCCGCGCGGTGAGGTCGCCCACGCGCTCGACGGCGCCGGTCTTCGTGCTCGGCGGGGCGCAGACCGACTTCGCCCGCCACGTCACCCGCGAGGGCCGCACGCTCACCGACCTCATCCGCGAGACCGCCCAGTCGGCCCTCGGCGACGCGAAGGTCGACGCCGCGGAGGTGGAGGTCGGCCACGTGGGCAACTTCGTCTCCGCGCTCTTCTGCGGCCAGGGGCACCTCGGGGGGCTGCTGGTCGAGGCCGACCCGGCCTTCGAGGGAATGCCCACCTCGACGCACGAGGCGGCCTGCGCGGCGGGCGGCGCGGCCATCATGGCGGCCATGGCCGACCTCGAGTCGGGCCGCTACGACTCCGCCCTGGTGCTGGGCGTGGAGGTGATGCGCAACCTCAAGGGCGACGCGGCGGCGAAGCACCTCGGCGCGGCGGCGTACGTCCCGCGGGAGACCGAAGGGGTGCAGTACCCTTGGCCGCAGCTCTTCAGCGAGCTCGGCGACGAATACGAGCGACGCTATGGCCTCGCGCACCGGCACCTCGCGGCGCTGGCGCAGAGCAACTTCGCCAACGCGCGGCGCAACCCCAACGCGCAGACCCGGGCCTGGGTGCTGGAGCCGAAGAACTTCACCGAGGACGACGCGGCCAACCCCGTGGTGGCGGGGCGCATCCGCAAGCAGGATTGCAGTCAGATCACCGACGGCGGCGCGGCGGTGCTGCTGGCCTCCGCGCGCTTCGCCGAGCGGTGGGCCAGGCGGGAGGGGCGCCCGGTGGGGGAGGTCCCGGTGCTGCGGGGGTGGGGTCACCGCACGGGGCGGATGTCCTTCAAGGACAAGATCGCGTCGAGCCGCGACGCGGCCTACGTGCTGCCCCACGTGCGCGGCGCCATCACGGACGCCTACGCGCGGGCGGGGGTGGAGGGCCCTGGCGCGCTCGACGCCATCGAGACGCACGACTGCTTCACCACGACGCACTACATGGCCATCGACCACTTCGGGATGACCGCGCCGGGGCAGAGCTGGAGGGCCATCGAGGAGGGCGTCGTCGCGCGCGGCGGCCGGTGCCCGATGAACGCGGGCGGCGGGCTGACGGGCGGCGGCCACCCCATCGGGGCGACGGGCGTTCGCATGGTGCTCGACGCGGCGAAGCAGGTGCGCGGCGCGGCGGGCGACTACCAGGTGGAGGGCGCGCGCACGGTGGCGACGCTCAACCTGGGCGGCAGCGGCACCACCGCGGTGTGCACCATCGTCGGCCGCGGCGGGTGATGGACGCGTACATCTACGAGGCGATCCGTACGCCGCGCGGGGCGGGCAAGGCGGGCGGTGGGCTGTCGGGGGTGCGCCCGGTGGAGCTGCTCGCTGGGCTCTACCGCGAGCTCGCGGCGCGCACGGGCGTCGACCCGGCGGTGATCGACGACGTCGTGCTGGGCTGCGTGACGCAGGTGGGCGAGCAGGGGGCCAACCTCGCCAAGGTGGCGGCGCTCTATGCCGGTTGGAGCGATCGGGTGCCGGGAATGACCCTCGACCGCTTCTGCGCGTCGGGCCTCGACGCGGTGAACCTCGCAGCGGCGAAGGTCTCCTCGGGCATGGAAGACCTCGTGGTGGCGGGCGGCGTCGAGTCGATGTCCCGGGTGCCGATGATGTCCGACCAGGGCGCGTGGTACAGCGACCCGGAGGTGGCGCGGGCGACGGGCTTCGTGCACATGGGCGTCTCGGCCGACCTCATCGCCACCTTGGATGGCGTGACGAGAGCGCAGTGCGACGCGTGGGCGCTGCGCTCGCACGCGCGGGCCTCGGCGGCCCGGCGGGAGGGGCATTTCGCGCGCTCGCTGGTGCCGGTGCGCGACGGGTCGGGCGCGGTGGTGCTCGAGCGCGACGAGTGGATCCGGGAGGGGCTGACGGCGGAGAAGCTGGCGGCCCTGCCGGCGGTCTTCGCGGAGGCGGGGCGGCGGGGCGGCGACGCCATCGCGCTGGGGAGGTACCCCGAGGCGGGGGCGATCGCGCACGTGCACACGGTGGCGAGCGCGCCGGGCGTGGTCGACGGGGCGGCGCTGGTGCTCATTGGCAACAAGGCCGCGGGCGAGCGGTATGGCTTGAGGGCGCGGGCGCGGGTGCGGTCGTACGCCAACGCGAGCGTGGAGCCGGTGGTGATGCTCACGGCCCCGGCGCCGGCGACGCGCAAGGCGCTGGCGAGGGCGGGGATGTCCATCGGCGACGTCGACCGGTACGAGATGAACGAGTCGTTCAGCGCGGTGGTGCTGCGGTACCTGCGCGAGCTGGAGCTCGACGCCGACCGGGTGAACGTCGACGGCGGGGCGATCGCGCTGGGCCACCCGCTGGGGGCGACGGGGGCGGTGCTCCTGGGGACGCTGCTCGACGCGCTGGAGCGGGACGACCGGGCGGTGGGGGTGGTGGCGATGTGCGCGGGCGCGGGCCTCGGGGCGGCGACGGTGATCGAGCGGGTGTGAGCGTACGGGGCGGTGGGCAGCGGGTCGCGAGGGGGCGAACGACGATGGGCAATGAGTTCAAGGGAGAGGCCGCGCACTCGGCCGACTACCTCGGCGACACCCGCGACCACTGGTGGAACCGCGACTACCTCAAGCTCCTGGGCGAGCGCTGGGGCCTCGGGGCGGTGCACGAGGCGCTCGATGTCGGGTGCGGCGTCGGCCACTGGGGGATGCTCCTGGGGGAGCAGCTGTCGCCCGACGCGTGGGTCATCGGGGTCGACCGCGAGCCGCGGTGGGTGGAGAAGGCCGCCGAGCGGGCCGCGGCGCGGGGGCTGGGCGGGCACTCATCGGGGATTGATACTCAATTGATACCAATCTTGCCGCTTTGGCGGCCGCCTGTTGGTGGGACACGCCGCGCGTTTGACGCTGGGGTTCGCGCGTTGGCGCTCACCCCAGGCTATTGCACGAGGGCGCCCCCGCAGTCGCGGGGGCTTTCGAACAGGAACATCACTTCGA
>CAIOSS010001239.1 GCA_903860995.1 uncultured delta proteobacterium
GATCCCTACGCCAACGGGCGCATCGTGGCGGTCGAGGCGCTCAACCCCGTGGCCGCGCGACGCTCGCGCCGGGGACGCCGCCCCGACCCCGCCGTCGAGGCCGAGATGGTCAGCCTCGCGCGCCTCGTCGGGCGGCAGTACATGCGTACCTGCCGTTGTTTCAACGGGCCGCAGCCCGACAGCGCCGCCGCCGTGCGCGCGATGCGCCTGCCGCCCACCATCGAGTCCGTGCTGCTGCGCGGCCTCCAGGAGCGGGGCGACCCGGTGCCGACCTCATGACCGACCGGCCGCTGCTCCTCGCCACCGCCAACGTCGGCAAGCTCCGCGAGCTGCGCGAGCTGCTCGGCGACCTCACCGTGCTGGGCCTCCACGACGTCGGCATCGACGACCTCCCGGAGACCGCCGACACCTTCCTGGGCAACGCCACGCAGAAGGCCGTCGAGGCCGCGCGGCGCACCGGGCTGCCCTGCCTCGCCGACGACTCGGGGCTCTGCGTCGACGCCCTCGGCGGCGCTCCGGGGGTGTACTCCGCACGCTACGCCGGGCGGCACGGCGACGACGCGGCCAACCGCGCGCTGCTGCTCGAGCGCCTGCGCGACGTGGCCGACGACCTGCGCACGGCGCGCTTCCGCTGCGTGCTCGCCCTCGTCGACCGGGCAGGGCCGCTGGGGGAGCGGGTGCTCCACGCGGAGGGCGAGTGCCCCGGCGCGATCACCCGGGCGCCCCGCGGCGACGGCGGATTCGGCTACGACCCGCTCTTCGTCCCGGCGGGGGAGACGCGCACGATGGCGGAGCTCCCCTCGGCGGCGAAGCACGTGCTCTCCCATCGCGGCGCCGCGCTGCGGTCGATGCTCCCTACGCTACGTGGGTATCTCGCCGGGCGCTGAGCCGGGTTCTGGCGTCGCGCGGGGAGGGCGGGGGATACTGGTCCTCGCACGATGGCCGCAAACACCAATCAGACTCTTCCTGTGGGTACGGCTGTCGGCGGACAGTGCGTGATCGAGCGCCACCTCCGCAACGGCGTCATGACCGAGGTCTATCGCGCCCGCCGCGAGGGCAGCGGCCGCGAGCGCTTCGAGGTCCGGCGCTTCACCCTCGTGGCGTCGAGCGACGCCCTGCGCGCGGTGCGCCGCGAGCTCGACCGCATCCAGGCGCTGCACCTCCCCGCGGTGCCTGCCCTCGTCGACGTCATCGACGACCCGGTAGGCCTGCTGGTGGTGACCTCCACCCCGGCGGACGGAGCCACCTCGCTGCGCATGACCCTCGACGCGGCGGGATCGCTCGAGCCCGGGGAGTGCGTGCGCATCGTCCGCGTCGTCGCGGGCGTGCTCGACGTGCTCCACGGCGCGTCGCCGCAGGTGCTCCACCGCCGACTCTCGCCGGACACCATCACCCTCGTTGGCCCCCAGCGCGAGGTGCGCGTGGAGGAGTGCGGGCTGGCGCAGTCCCTGGTCGACGCGGGCCTCGTGAACGCGCGCGTGGCGCTCCAGTCGCGGCAGTACCTCTCCCCCGACGAGCTGCTCCAGCGCCCGTCGCCGCGCGGCGACATCTTCGCGCTCGCCTCGATCGCGTTCGAGTGCTTCACCGGGCGCAC
>CAIOSS010001240.1 GCA_903860995.1 uncultured delta proteobacterium
CGTTGGAGCACCTACCCGCCCAAGTCCGTCGCTCCCTTGCGACCCTTGCGACCCTTGCGGTTCTCCTCCCAAGGCGCCCTGCTCAACCCGTCAGAACTCCTGCGACGCGGTACTAGGCGGTCTCGGCCGGAGCCCGTCGCGGCAGCACGATCCGGAACGTGGTGCCCTCGCCGGCCTCGGAGCGCACCGTGATGCCGCCGCCGTGCGCCCGCACGATCTCGCAGACGATGTAGAGCCCGAGGCCGAGGCCCTTGGAGTCCTTGTCCCCGTGGTAGGGCTCGAAGAGGGTCGGGAGCAGCGACGCCCGGATGGGCGCCCCGCGGCTCTGCACCGTGAGGGTCACCTCGTCGCCGTCGCCGCCGTGCACCCCGACGCTGATCGGGTCTTCGCCGTGGACCACGGCGTTCGAGATCAGGTTGCTCAGCACCTGCTCCAGGCGGTCGGGGTCCCACTCGCCCTGGAGGTCGCCGCTCGTCACGCACTCGATCGCCCGCCCGGGGTGCGCCTCCCGCGCCTCCGCCACCTGGTCGGCGCAGAGGCGCCCGAGCCCGCAGGCGCGCCGCTGGATGGGGATGCCACCGCCGAGGCGCGCCCGGGCGAAGAGCAGCAGCGACTCGATCATCGCCTCCATCCGCCGACTGCTGCGCGAGATGCGCGCGGCGAGCTCGGCCGTACGCTGCTCCGAGCCGTCGTGCGCGAGCAGGTGCGCCGCCATCTTGATGGCGCTGAGCGGCGACCGGAGATCGTGCCCAAGGATGCCGATGAACTGGTCGCGCGCCTCCTCGATGCGCACCCGGTCGGAGACGTCGGTCATGGTGCCCATCCACTCGCGCGCCGGCCCGGTGCCGGGGATGGGCACCGCGCGCGACGTCACCCACGCATAGCTGCCGTCGCCCCGGCGCAGCCGGTGGTCGGTCGCGTAGGCGCCGCTCGCCGCGACCGAGGCCTCCCAGGCCGAGCGCACCCGCTCGCGCTCGCTCGGGTGCAGGTTGTCGAGCCAGCCCCACGCGGCATAGTTCGCCGACTCTTGCGGGGTCGTGCCGGTGAAGCGCCACCAGCTCTCCGGCTCGACCCGGATGCGGCCGTCCGCGTCGGCGCGCCACACGACCGCGGCCGACGTCGTCACCAGCGACCGGAAGCGCTCCTCGCTCTCCTGCACGGCGATGCGCGCGGCATCGGCGGCGTCGGCGGCGTCCTGCGCGCGCAGCGCCGCGAGGATGAGCTTCTCGTTGGCCTCCCGCACCTGGGCGAGGAGGAGGTCGCGCGCGGCGGTGGCGGCGCGCAACTCGTCGCCGACGATCGCCAGACCGTCCTGCTCGCCCGCCTGCGCCGTTCCTGGTTCGTCCTTCATGCCTCCGCTCACCGATGTCAGTCGCCGGGGTCGCCGATACGCTGCGCGTTGCCGACGAGGAGCCCCTGGAACCGGGTGGTCGCCTCCCCGATCACCAGACCGTTGGAGCCGATTTCGTAGAAGCGCAACCGGGTGTCGTGAGCTCCTCCCCGCATCTTGGCGATGACCAGGAAGCGCCGGAGCTCACCCTGGACCTCGACGTAGCGCTGCAGGACGATCACGTCCGTCAGGAACGAGCTCCCATGCGGGCTCAGCCGCAGCTCGGAGTACGACTCGACCAGCTCGGCGGTCATCACCACGGTGACGCCGAGGCGCAGCAGCGCGCCGACCATCCGGTAGAGCGACTCCCGGAAATCCTCTCGAAACGACGGCGCGAGCGCGAGCTCCAGGCCCGAGAGGGAGTCGATCACCAGACGCTTCGCGCCGATGCGCTTCACCGCGGCCGCGAGCTCCTCCATCGTCTCGTCGACCGACAGGTCGAGCGGGCGGAGGTACAACATCTCGAGCTTTCCAGCCGCGATGAGCTCCTGCAGGAAGCGCCCGTCGGGCGCGGTGGTCAGGTACTCTTCGGGGCGCCTCTCGAAGGCGGCGATCACGCCGGGTTCGCCGCGCTCGATGCCCTCGCGGACGAACTGCGTCGCGGCGATGGTCTTGCCCGACCCGGAGGGGCCGACGATCATCATCGAGTAGCCCATGGGGATGCCGCCGCCGAGCATCTCGTCGAGGCCGGGGATGCCCATCAGCTTGCGCTCGAGCGGCCCTGCGGGCCGGGCGTGCGGCGGGTCGGGGTTCGGGAGCCGGGGGTACACCCTCAGCCCCGCCTCGGAGATCTTGAGCGTGTGCAGGCCGGGAATCTGCCCCTGGCCCCGCATCTTCACCACCTGCACCTTGCGCACGATGGAGTTGCGCTCGGCCTTCTGCAGCAGCCGCACGATGCCATCGGCGACGGTGAAGATCGGGTTGCTCTCGTCGGCATCGTCGTACTCGCCGACGAGGAAGGTCGTCGCCTCCCAGCTCGTGAGGTGCAGGCTCAGGCGCTCGACGAACTGTTGCAGGTCGATGCCGCCCTGCGCGACCGGCCGCCGGGTCATGGCGCGAAACGAGTCGACGAACACCAGCCGCGGGCCCGTCGCCTCGACCTCCTGGATGATCCGCTCCAGGACCTTCTCGAGCCCGTCGGCGACGAGCTCGGCCCCGAGGTGGAGGAAGTGGATGCAGCCCGGGATGAGCGCGGGGTCGAAGAACGCGAACTGCTGCTGATACCGCAGCATCTTCAGCGGGGGCTCGCCGCAGATCATGACGAAGAGCGCCGGCCGCTCGGGGCTGGCGTTGGCGAACATGATCTGGTGCGCGAGGGTGGTCTTGCCGCCGCCGGGCGGGCCCGCGATGAGGTTGAAGGAGAACTCCGGCAGGCCGCCGCCGAGGACGTCGTCGAGGCCGGGGACGCCGGTAGGAAGCTTCGTGATCTGGACCCGTTGGCTCACGGCGTCTCCTCGGTAGTTCTGGTCGAAACTTCGTCGGGCCACACCTCGGCCAGCAGGCGCAGCACCAGGGTGTCTCCGATGAGGCCCCCGAGGAGACGGAGCACGTCGGTCACCAGGCACAGCGACGCCTCGCGCGCCGCCTCCGGTGTCTGGGCTTGGAGGCACGCATACAGGGCCTGCCACCGCCCGTCGTGGCCCGCGTGCGGGTCGCCCACGAGCCACGGGTAGCGTGCCCT
This sequence comes from uncultured delta proteobacterium, assembly GCA_903860995.1. Lineage (GTDB taxonomy): Bacteria > Myxococcota_A > Polyangia > Polyangiales > SCUS01. The sequence continues at coordinate 3,072 of CAIOSS010001240.1, forward strand.
CGTCAGGAAGAGGCTGCGGACGAAGAGCGCCGACATCCCGCGGTGTCCGACGACCCGCCCGAGGTGCGAGCACAGCTTCTCGCTCGCCTGGACGGTGCCCGCCGCCACGCCGCTCGCGCTCTCGTCGCGAGCCTCCTCACGCCCGAGCATCCTGCGCGCGACCGCCAGCACATGATCGCCTCTCTCCGCGCTCGGGTCTGTGGGGTTCGTCACGAACGCGCTCCTCGCCCCCGTTGGTAAGGGTCGCATCGGGATGAGAGCTCGGTAAAGCAGAGTCCTACTGAGCGAGCCTTCTTACTACTGCCTCCGCCCTACATCGGCCAGCCCCAATCTCCCCGCGGACGTCGGGGCCCACGACACCCTCCGCAACCGCGCCGTGGCGTCCGGCCGATATGCGCCGCGGCGGCCCCGTATCCCTCTCCATCGCATCGGGAGCCCGCCCGGAGGTGATCCCATCCCCATGCTGCGCGTACAGATCGCTCGCGGAACGTCCCTCTCCCTCACCCGCCGCGTCGACGGCCCGCTCTGCATCCCGGTCGAGCGCGACCAGCGCGACCTCCCGGCCTCCCTCTCGCTCCCGTGGTTCGTGGTGCCCGCCGAGGACGGCCGCGCGGTGCTGCTCCACGGCGAGCACCACCAGGCCCTCGCTCGGCTCGAACCCGGCGACGTCTTCCGCCGCGGCGAGCTCACCGTGCGCCTCGACGCCGACGCCGACGCCGAGCCCGGCACCGACCCCGTCTTCACCCTCCGCAGCCCGGTCTCCCTCGCGCTCGCCTTCCCCGACGGGCGCCGCGTCCCGCTCGGCGCGCGCCCGCTCACCGTCGGCACCGACCCCGCCAGCGACGTGGTGCTCTCCGACCCCGCGGTGAGCGCCCGCCACGGGCAGGTGCACCGCGTGGGCAACGCCTGGGTGTTCACCGACCTCGGCAGCACCAACGGCGTCTGGATCGGCGGCGCCCGGGTGACCGCCGTCGCCCTCGGCCCCGGCGTGACGCTCACCCTCGGCCGCACCCGCGTGGAGTGCGTGCCCGAGGTCGAGGCCCCCGCCGCCGTCATCGCTCCCAGCCTCGTCGGAACCTCCCCCGCCATGGACCGCGTGCGCGCCGCCATCGCCCGCTACGCCCCGGCGCCGTACCCCGTGCTCGTCGAGGGCGAGAGCGGTGTCGGCAAGGAGCTCGTCGCGCGGGAGATCCACCGCCTCGGCCCCCACCGCGACGGCCCGCTGGTGACCGTGAACTGCGCGGCCATCGCGCCCGACGTGATCGAGAGCGAGCTCTTCGGCCACGAGCGCGGGGCCTTTACGGGGGCGGTCGGCCGCCGCCGCGGGCTCTTCGAGGAGGCCCACCAGGGGACGCTCTTCCTCGACGAGATCGGCGACCTGCCTTTAGCGCTACAGGTAAAATTGCTCCGCGTGCTGGAGACCGGCGAGCTCCGCCGGGTGGGCGGCGAGCAGACCATTCGTGCGCGCCCGCGCGTGGTGAGCGCCACGCTGCGCGACCTCTCCGCCATGGTCGCCGACGGCCGCTTCCGGGAGGACCTCTTCTTCCGCCTCGCGGACTTCCGCGTGACGGTGCCGCCGCTGCGCGAGCGGCAGGGCGACATCCCCGCGCTGGTCGACGCGCTGCTCCGGCGCATCGGGGCCGACACGGGTCGGCACTGCCGCATCGAGGAGCGCGCCGTCGGGCGCATGGTGCTGCACCCCTGGCCCGGCAACGTGCGCGAGCTCCTGGCGGTGCTCAAGCGCGCGGTGTTCCTGTGCGAGGGGGAGGTGATCGGCCTGCGCGAGCTGCGCTTCGAGGGTAGCGGCCGCTCGGCCGCCCGCCGTCGCCCGGAGGCCCCCGCCCCGATGCCGCCGTCGCTCCCGGGGCGCTGGCCCGACGAGGTCGAGCGGGGCGACCTGGCCGCGCTGCACCGCTGGTGCGACGGCAACCTCAGCCGCATGGCGGCCATCACGGGCCTGGCCCGCTCGACCCTCCGAGAGCGCATCCGCCGGCACGGCGCCTACGCCAGCGCCGCGGAGGAGGCGCGATTGACCGGTGGGGGGCGCGATCCAAGAATGGCGCGACGATGATCCCGATCAGAGACCTCAACCCGACGCGCAACACCCCGTGGGTCACCTGGACGCTCCTGCTGCTCTGCGGCCTGGTGTTCATCTGGCAGGCCGTGCTTCCGGTGGGCGCCGACCGCGACTTCGTCTTCGCCTACGGGCTCATCCCCCGCCGGGTGATGTTCTCGCAAGACCCGGCGGTGCTGCTCACCGTGTTCACGTCGATGTTCATGCACGGCGGGCTCATGCACATCCTCGGCAACCTGTGGTTCCTGCGGATGTTCGGCGACAACGTCGAAGACAACGTGGGGCCCGTGCGCTTCACGCTCTTCTACCTGCTCTGCGGCCTCGCCGCGGCGGGCGCCCAGATCGCCATGAGCCCCGCCTCCGGGGTCCCGATGGTGGGCGCCTCCGGGGCCATCGCGGGGGTGCTCGCGGCCTACCTGGTGCTCTTCCCCCACGCGCGCGTCGTGGCCCTCGTCCCGATCTTCATCTTCATCCAGTTCATGGAGATCCCGGCCTTCGTCTTCATCGCCCTCTGGTTCGGGCTCCAGTTCTTCTCGGGCATCGGCTCCATCGGCGCCGCGGGCGGCGGCGTCGCCTACTGGGCCCACATCGGCGGCTTCGTCGCGGGCCTCGCGCTGGTGTACCTCTTCCGCACGCCGCGCCCCCCGGCGCCGCGCGTGGCCTTCGAGCGCTCGCAGATGCAATGGCGCAACGGCCGGGGAGGGTAGCGCCGACCCCACCCCCTTCCCTCAGTGTCGGTAGAGCCAGCTCTCCGCCCGGCCGCCGCCCGCGATCCACACGCTGCCCGTCGTCAGCGGGAGCATCGACAGGCCCTCGTAGGGCAGCGACGCCACCGTCACGCCCGCCCTCGGGGTGCGCGCCGCGCTCACGTCGATGACCTCCACCGCGTCGGCGGGCATCCCGTCGGCGCCGGTGCCCGAGGCCACCACCACCCGCTCGCCCTCCGCCAGCGCCGCCGCCGCGTCGCGTCGCCGCTGCGTGAGCAGCCCCCGCACGCCCAGCAGCACCGCGCAGCCGCCCGTCGCGCAGC
>CAIOSS010001241.1 GCA_903860995.1 uncultured delta proteobacterium
CCTGCGCGACGGGCGCTTCGTGCCGGGCGTGCGCCTCTCGCGCGCCGAGGGCGGTGCCACCGTGGCCGCGCCCGCCGACGTGAAGCCCAGCGACTGGCTGCCCGGCAACGTCGCGGCCATCTACGGCGTCGCCCCGGGCCGCGACCTCATCGCCGAGGTCGCCGTGCGCGACCACGTCGCCGCCCGCGCCTACGTCCACCCGAGCACCGTGCGCCCGGCCGACGACCTCGCCAGCGCCACCGTCGCCATGCGACCGCTGCGCAGGCATTTCCTCGAGGTCACCCGCGAGGGCGACGCCGTGCGCGTGGTCGACGCCGCCCCGGCCTCCCTCGACCTCTCCCCCGTCGAGGCCCACTGGCGCGAGCGCTTCGGCATCGGCCCGTGGCCCGTCGAGGACCTCTACTACGGCCTCATCGAGCGCTTCGTCGGCGACGTGGTCATCGCCGACCCGGCGGCCTTCGCGGCGGTGCGCGGGCGCAGCTGCCTCTACCTCGCCAACCACCAGGTGGCGGTCGAGTCGCTGCTCTTCTCCGTGCTCGCCTCGGCGCTCTCGGGCACCGCCACCGTGACCCTCGCCAAGGCCGAGCACCGCGGGTCGTGGGTGGGCGAGCTCATCCGCCAGAGCTTTACCTACCCAGGTATCACCGACCCGCAGCTCATCACCTTCTTCGACCGCGAGGACCGCGAGTCCCTCATGCGCATCATCGGCGAGCTCGCGCAGGAGATGGCCCAGCGCGGCAAGAGCGCGATGGTGCACGTCGAGGGCACCCGCGGGCTCTCGTGCCGGGCGCCCGTGCGGAAGATGAGCTCGGCCTTCATCGACATGGCCTTCGCCGTGGGCGCGCCCATCGTGCCGGTGCGCTTCGTCGGGGCGCTCCCCGTGGAGGAGCTCGCCCAGCGCATCGAGTTTCCGATCGGGTACGGCCGGCAGGACATCTGGATCGGCCGCCCCATCGACCCGGAGGCCCTGCGCGCGCTCCCGCTGAAGGAGCGCAAGCAGGTGGTGATCGACGCCATCAACGGCCTCGGCCCGTCGCCCGCCGACGAGCGCCCGACGGCCCCGGACCCCGACTTCGCCCGCCGCGTCGAGGCCTGGACCTCGCGCTGCGGCGGCACCCCCGAGCACGCCGTGCTGATGGCCACGCTCGACGCGCTCACCCACCACCGCTCCGACGCCACGCGGCGCTTCGTGGCGGGCGCCCGCGAGGGCCGCGTCGACGTCGGCGGGGGCCCCGAGGGCGCCTGGCTCGCGGGCTTCGCGCGCTGGCTCTTCGAGGGGCGCCCGTCGGCCAAACCGCAGAAGGAACCCGAGGCATGATGTCCCTGCTCCACCGCCCGTTTCGCCGCGTCGGGGTCGTCAACCGGGGCGAGGCCGCCGTGCGCTTCCTGCGCGCCGCCCGCGCGTGGTCCCGCTGCCACCGCGAGCCCTTGGAGGTCGTCGCGCTCTATACGCACCCCGACCGCGACGCGATGTTCGTGCGCGAGGCCGACGACGCCGTGCTCCTCGGCGACGCCCTCGTCCCGGGCGCTACGGGCGCCCTGCGCAGCGCCTACCTCGACGTGCCGCGGGTGATCTCCCTGCTCGTCGACGCGCGCTGCGACGCCGTCTGGCCCGGCTGGGGCTTCGTCTCCGAGCGCCCGGACTTCGCCGACGCCTGCGCCGACGCGGGCCTGGTCTTCATCGGCCCGTCGGGCAGCTCGATGCGCCTCCTGGGCGACAAGATCGGCGGCAAGCGCGTCGCCGAGGACAACGGCGTCCCGGTCACCCCGTGGAGCGGCGGCCCCGTCGCCGACGCCGCCGAGGCGGCCGCGCACGCGACGCGCATCGGCTTCCCCGTGCTGCTCAAGGCCGCGGCGGGCGGCGGGGGCAGGGGGATTCGCATCGTGCGCGCGGTCGACGAGGTCGCCGCGGCCTTCGCCAGCGCGTCGGCCGAGGCCCGCTCGGCCTTCGGCGACCCGACGCTCCTGGTGGAGTCCTTCGCCCCGGAGGCGCGCCACGTCGAGGTGCAGATCATCGCCGACTCTTTCGGCACCGTGCACGCCGTCGGCACCCGCGACTGCAGCATGCAGCGCCGGCACCAGAAGGTGCTGGAGGAGGCCCCCGCGCCGGGCCTCGGCGCCCTGGAGGAGCAGCTCAAGTCCGCCGCGGTGCGCATCGCGAAGGCCAGCGGGTACGTCAACGCGGGGACGGCGGAGTTCCTCGTGCGGCCCGACCTCTCGGGCTTCTACTTCCTGGAGATGAACACCCGGCTCCAGGTGGAGCACCCGGTCACCGAGTGCGTGACGGGCCTCGACCTCGTCGGGATGCAGATCGACGTCGCCCGCGGCGTGGCGCTGCCCGCGTCGCTTCCCTCTCCCCGCGGCCACGCCGTCGAGGCCCGGCTCAACGCCGAGGACCCCGACGAGGGCTTCCGCCCGAGCGCCGGCCGGCTCATCCGCTTCGAGCTCGCCACGGGCCCCGGCGTGCGCGTCGACTCGGGCTTCGTCGCGGGCGACGTGGTGCCCGGCGAGTTCGACTCCATGCTCGCCAAGGTCATCGCCACCGGGCCCACCCGCGAGGACGCCCTCGCCCGTTTGGAAGAGGCCCTCGCGCGCAGCACCGTCGCCATCGAGGGCGGCGCCTCCAACCGCTCACTCCTGCTCGAGCTCGTCGCCCACGACGCCCTGCGCGAGGCCCGCGTCACCACCCGCTGGCTCGACCAGCACATCGCCGAGCGCGGTCAGGCCCTCGCGCGCCGCCACCTCGACGCCGCCCTCGTCGCGGCCGCCATCGGCGAGCACCAGCGCGCCCGCGCCGACGAGATCGCCGAGGTGATGCTCCACGCCCACCGCGGCATGCCCACCAACGTGCCGCAGGCCGAGCCGCGCACCTTCCGCTTCGCCGTCGGCGGGGCCTCGCTCTCCCTGGAGGTGCTCGCCACCGGCCCCGACCGCTACCGCATCACCTGCGCGGGCCAGTCGGCCGACGTGGCCTACCAGGCCACCGGGCCCGGCACCGCCGTGCTCACCCTCCACGGCCGCCGGCTCGCGGTGGTCCAGGTGGTCACCCCGGTCGCGCTGCACGTCGAGGTCGACAGCGTGGCGCACCGGCTCGCGCGCGCCTCCGACGGCCGCGTGGTGGCCCCGGTGCCCGCGGCGGTCACGGAGGTCTGCGTGCGCGAGGGCGCCATGGTCGCCGAGGGCGACCGGCTCATGACCCTGGAGGTCATGAAGATGGAGGTCGCCATCGAGGCCCCCGTCGGCGGGCGCATCGGGAGGCTGCTCGTGGGCCCCTCGTCGCTGGTCACCGCGGGGCAGTGCCTCGCCGTCATCGAGGGCCGCGACGCCGAGCGCTGGTCGTCCGTCGAGGGCCTCGCCCCGCTGCGCGCCGACGCCCCCACGGACCCGGGCGAGCGCGCCAGCGCCCTGCGCCTCGGCACGGTGCTCGGGTACGACTTCCCCGCCCGCGAAATCAACGGCTCGCTCGGGCTGCTGCGCGACGCGAAGGTGCGCCTCGGCCGCGCCGAGCTCGCCCGGCTGCTCGACGCCTACGTCGCCCACGAGCGCCTCTTCGACACCGCCCGCGGCCCCGACGGCGTCGCGCCGGTCGACCACCTCGCGCGCTACCTGCGCCCGCGGCGGGGCAGCGCGCAGGGCTTCCCCGAGGGCTTCGTCGCGCAGGTGCGCGCCGCCCTCCTCTGGCACGAGGTGCGCGACGCCGACGCCGCCGCCCGCCACGACGACGCCACACTGCGCATCCTCCAGGCCCACCGGGCGCTCGCGCTGCGCGACCGGGTGATCCACGGCGCGCTCACCGCGGCGGTGCGCGACGACCGCGGCGACGCCACGGAGGAGGAGC
>CAIOSS010001242.1 GCA_903860995.1 uncultured delta proteobacterium
CGATCGACGAGGGTGCGCGAGGGCGGGCGCGCGGCGCGCGGCGACGGCGCGATGCCCAGGGCGCGCGGGTCGACCTGCGAGGAGGTCGGGGGAAAGGTCATCCCGGCCCCGGCGCGGATCTCCCCGGACGACGATTGGCCGTACGAGGCGCTGGCGCGCGGCGGCGCGGGGCTGGCGAAGGCCCGGATGGTCTCGCGGTTCTCCTCGAGCACCTCGCCGAAGGTCACGCGCATCAACGACGCGACGTCGGCCCGGGAGAAGGCCCCGAGGGACTCGTGGAGGATGCGCTCCATGTCCCGGCGCATCGATTCGGCGTCCTGGTAGCGCTGATCGCGCTCGCGCTGCAGCGCGTAGTGCAGCACCTGGTCGACCTCCGGCGGCGCGTCGGGGCGGTACCCGGTCACCGACGGGATCTCCATGCTGATGATGTTCTGGTAGGTGACGGCGTCGTTGCTGCCCTTGAAGAGCCGACGGCCGGTGACCATCTCCCAGACCAGCACGCCCATCGACCAGAGGTCCGCGCGGCGGTCGACCGGGGCGTTGTAGAACTGCTCCGGGGACATGTACGCGAGCTTGCCCTTGAGCATGCCCGTGCGCGTCGCCTCGTCCTGCGTGGCCGCCTTCGCGATGCCGAAATCCAGCACCTTCCCCATGCCGTCGGAGGTCACGAAGAGGTTGGATGGGGTGACGTCGCGGTGCACCACCCCGAGCTGAGCCCCGCCGAAGTCCCGCAGCTCGTGCGCGTAGTGCAGGCCCTCCAGCGAGTCGCAGAGCACCCGGAAGAGGAAGCCCAGCGGGATGCCGCCGCCCAGCTTGATGTACTTCCGCACGATGCGGTCGAGCGAGAGCCCCTCCAGGTACTCCATCGCGATGAAGTAGTGCCCGTCGACCTCGCCCACCTCGCTGGTGGTCACCACGTTGGGGTGGTTGAGCCGCGCCGCGAGCCGCGCCTCGTCCAGGAACATCCGCACGAAGTGCGAGTCGCGCCCCAGCGACGAGTGCATGCGCTTGAGCACCACCAGCTTCTGGAAGCCGAGGTCGCCGTGGAGCATCGCCAGCAGCGCGTCGGCCATGCCCCCGGAGCCCAGGCGGGCAAAGATGCTGTACTTGCCGAAGGCCGTCGGACCGATCAGGTCGTCGGTCTTCGAGGCGTCGTTCGGGTGCACCATCGCCCGGGGAGCACAAGCCATCCGGCGCGCGGCGTCAAGACAACGCGCACCTCGTCAGAGCGACGCCCGAAGCGCCGACAGCATGGCGTCGTTCTCCTCGGGCGTGCCCACGGTCACGCGCATGCGCCGCGCGAGCGCCCCGCCGTGGGCGTGGAAGGAGCGCACCACCACGCCCCTCGCGCGCATCGCGGAGCTCACCCGGCCGGCGTCGTCGGGGACGGCGATCCACCAGAAGTTGGCCGCGGTGGGGTGGACGTCGAGCCCGTCGATGGCGCGAAGCAGCGGGTCGACCCGGGCGCGCTCGGCGACGATGCGCTGCACCGCGGCGTCGAGCTCCGGGCGGAGCGCGGTGAGGCAGTGGAGCGCGGCGGCCTGCGAGAGGGCGTTGAGGTTGTACGGCTGGCGCGCCTTCTCGAAGGCCGCGGCGACGCCCGGCGGGAGGATCGCCCAGCCCACGCGCAGCGCCGCGAGCCCGACCTTGGAGACCGTCTGGAGCCGCGCGGCGTTGGGAAACGCCCGGGCGAGGTCGCCGTAGCGCTCGCCCGAGAACGCGGCGTAGGCCTCGTCGAGCACGACCAGGGTGTCCGGCGCGTCGGAGAGTACGGCGGCGAGGCGGTCGCGGGAGAAGAGGTTGCCCGTGGGGTTGTTGGGCGAGGCGAGGAAGACCACGCTGGGCCGGTGGCGGCGCAGCGCGGCGCGCAGCGGGTCGAGCGCGAGGTCGAAGCGCTCGTCGAGGGGGACGCCGTGCGGGCGCATCCCGAGGGAGAGCGCGGTGTGGCGGTACATGACGAAGGTCGGCGTGGGGAAGAGCACCGTGGCATGGGCGGCGCCCGCGCGCGGGGACGAGAGCGCGTTGAGCACGAGCGCGATCACCTCGTCGGAGCCGCAGCCGAGGACGAGGGTGTCCGGGTGCACGCCCTCCCCGGCCGCGATGGCCTCGCGCAGCGCGGTGGCGCGCACGTCGGGGTAGCGGTGCAGCGCGACCCGGGCGAGCGCCTCGGCGAGGGAGCCGCGGGCCTCTGCGGAGAGGGCCCACGGAGACTCGTTGGCGTCGAGGCGGATGGCGCCCGGGGGGATGGGCGCGGGCACGTAGGCCGTGAGCTCGGCGAGCTCGGGGCGCAACAGCGGGGCGAACCAGTCGGTGGGGCTCATGGGGTGTCTGGCGCGGAGGATGGTCGCGCGGGCGGCATCGCGTAAAGTCGTGCGCGCCCGGGGGCGCTCCAACGACAGCTTCGCGCCGCGTAGGGAATAGGGTAAGACGCCCCGGTGACCGGAATCCGACCGACGAAACTCCTGTGGATGGGCGCGGTGACGGGCTATCTGCTCGGCCGAAACCTCGCGTTCCGCCACGCGCCCGCCCTGGCCAACGGCATCATGCGCCTCACCAACGTGACCGGCCGCGGCGGCGACGCGGAGGGCGACGCGGCCCTCGACTACTTCGAAGGCGTCGTCGAGGACTACGAGCGCATCGCCGCGCACTCGGGCGTGTGCGAGGGCGACGGCCACGCGCCGGCGCTCTTCAAGGGCCGCACGGTGCTCGAGCTGGGCCCGGGCAACACCCGCGCGGTGGCCATGCTCGCGCGCCAGCGCGGGGCGCTCAGCGTCGACGGCTACGACGCCTTCGACCTCCAGACCCGCGACCCCTCGCGGCTGCGCACCCTCTACGAGGGGCTGCTCACGCGCGCCGGCGACGACCCCTTGCGCGTCGACGCCCTGCTGGCCGGCGGGCGCGTGCACCGCGACGCGGCCTCGCTGAAGGCCACCGGGCGGCGCTTCGACCTCGTCATCTCCCGGGCGGTGC
>CAIOSS010001243.1 GCA_903860995.1 uncultured delta proteobacterium
CACGAGCACCACCACGCGCGTACGTCCTTCGCGCGCGGTCATTTGCGTCGACAGCGCGAGGGCCGCCTCGAGCTCCGACCCGCCGCGCGGAGGGGTCGCGCGCACGAGCTCGGGCGACACCGCCACGAAGCGCCCCTCGTGGCCCGGCATCGTCACGCGGTCGTGGTCGAACATCGCGACGTGCACGCCGTCGCCCGGGGCGAGCGCTTCGAGCACCGCGCGCAGGGCCATCGCGCAGGCCCCTTCGCTCCCGCGCATCGACGCCGAGCGATCGACGAGCACGATCACGTCGCGCGCGCGCTTCGGCCGCGTGATGACGTCGACGCCCGGCGCGAGCACGGCGCCGCAGTACGAGCACGGCAGCACGGGCCCGAGGCCGGGAATCTCACGAATGGCCGCGAGGTCTCGCACCACGCCGCCGCAGTTGCCGCAGCGCACGGCCTTGAGGTCGCCGTCTCCGCCCGCGCGCTCCGTCGTCGCCCTCGGGATCGAGGGCGTGAGCACGAGGAGGAACGTGCCAGGCATCGCGGGCGAACGTTCGAGGTAGAGCCACGGGCGCACGCCCTCTTCGGCGGCGCGCCAGGTGAGCAGAAAATCGCGGTTGGCGACGGGGCCGTCGACGCGCAGCGTGGCGAAGAGAGCGCCGTCGTCGTCGCGGTCGATGCTCACGAGGTGCGAGGCGCAGGCGAGCTCCTCGACGGCGAGCGTGGGGGCGAAGCGTGCGCGGAGGCTCACGTCGGCGGCGCGCGTGCCGTCGAGGGCGCGAGGCGGCGCGACGGCGCCCGCTTCGACCGCGGCGTCTCGGTACCGCGGCGGCGCGGCCATCGGAAAGGCGAAGCGCCACCGACCATCGTCGTACGCGAGGAGGTCTTGATAGCGCAGCTCGACCTCGATGACGGCCCCCGGCGCGACGTTGGCGACGGAGAGGGTGAAGAGGCTCGACGCGTCTTCTTCGAGGAGCGTGGCGGCGCGGCCCTGCGCGAGGGCGGCCTCGTAGTCGCGACGGGCGGCAGCGCGCTCCTTGACGATCCCCTCGACGACGCGGTCTTCGATGCGAAAGCGCAGCGCGTGGACGCTCGACGCGGGCGGCAGCGGAAAGAGGTACACGGCCTCGATGGCGACGCTCCGGTCGTTGCGAAACCGCTGGCGCACGATCACATCAGCGAGGGGCCCCGCGATCGTGGCGAGCACGTCGGTGTGTTCGAGCGGCAGCGCGGCGCCATCGGCGGTCTGCAGCGTCCCTTGCGAGACGGGGGGCGCGAGGCGTTCGTCGTCGATGAGGTCGAGGTTGTGCGCGGGGCTCACCATGCAGTCGATGGTTGCACGATGGCCGGGGCGCGGCGCAACCCGCGATGGCCCGACGCCCGATCGCCGCGCGCGCGGCAGGATCCCCAGGCCGAGGAGATAGTCGCGGGAGACGTGCGCGTCGAGGTGTCTCCCGCGGACCGCACGCACAGCAGGGAGTCGTCGGCGACGAGGTCGCGGAGCGCGGCGATCGACGCCGGGTCGAGCCGCGCGCTGCCCCCGAGAGGCCCGTCCCGGCTCACGGGGGAGAGCGTCCAGCGGCCCACCTCGACGCCCGACGCGCGGAAGCGCTGCGCCACGACGGGGAGCGTGCTCTCGACGTACAGCGCCGAGCCCGCGGGCATGCGCGGCGCGTGGCAGTCTTCGGCATCGCCCACCGCGAACGTTGACATGACTGCACGAGCACCGATCGCTCGATGGGTGCGCGCGGCGCCGCGCTGGTTGGGCTCCGTCTCGGGGGTCGATGTGACGCAGATCGAGGTGGCCGCTCCCTGCGCGGTGACCGTCGTAGGAAGACAGCGCGTCGTCGCGAGGCAGAGCGTGGCGATCGCGCCGAGGTCGCCAGCGAGCTCTCCAGCGTCCACGCCAGAAGCTCTCGAAGACCCACCAGCGACCGCGATAAATCGGTTAGTGGGTTATCGGGCAACTTCGCCGGGGGGCCGCCCCGCGACGCTAGGATCTCCCTCTGTGTTTGACGGTCACACCCCGTTGTAGTTCCTATCCGCTAACAGGGATGCCTATGCGCCAGGGCAAGCGCTCCGCGGATCCACACCGGCTTCAGTGGCCGAAGGCGTCGAACCACGCGAAGTGGCCGAGCAGCAGGCCGAAGATCAGCGTGCCGAAGCCGGCGCGCTCCGCGGGGGGCACCGCGGCGCGCTCGGCGCGGTGGAGCACCGGCATGGCCGCCAGCGCACCCTCGTTGAGCATCACCACGAAGCCGAGCACGGGGAAGAGCGCGCTCCCCACGGCGGCGAGGAGGCCCCCCTGCCGCTCGATCCAGGCGTGGACGCGCCCCAGGTCGATTCCGAACGCCTTGAAGGCCACACCGATCACGAAGAACAGCGCCCCGATGCTGCCCACGAGCAAAGCACCTGGGCTCCGCGGCAGAAACAGCCCCAGAGGGGTCATCACGATGACAAGCACGCGTCGCGAGAAGGAGAGCAGACCGCGCCTCGAGCGTGCTCCGGCTCACGCTGCTGGGGCCATGGGCAGCCTCCGGCACACGGTGACCACCGTCTTCGGCGAGCGCGTCCGCTCCCGACGCGCGAAAGTTACGACGCGCTGATCGCCCACCGCGAGGCCGAAATGGAGCTCAGTCGCGGAGGCGCCCCGATGCCCCCGCGCCGCTCGCGGGAACGATTCGGGAACAGACCCGGGCGACGCGATGCCGTCCGAGACGCTGCGCTCGCACGAACGGAGGCTCACCCCACGACGCAGGCACGATGGCGTTACGACGGGGCCATCCCTCGCTACCGACGTGCACCGTCAACCCGTGCAGCTCTTTGCCACTGCGGGTCGGGTGTCGGCTGGTTTGTTGTCTCTCCCCTTCCACGTCACGTCGCACAAACTTTACGGAAGCCGCTGATCCAATGAACGCAACATCGAGAGTATGTCCCCAGGGCCACGGTGCGCTCACGGTGGTGCCCGCGGGGTCCGTCGAGGTCGACCGCTGTCCCCACTGCGAAGGTGTGTTCTTCGACCCCGGAGAGCTGGCCGCCACGCTCGGCGCCGACGCCAATCCGGAGGTGTGGGGGCGCGACCCATCCGTGCGGCCCCCCGATCCGTACGCCCCGTGCTGCCCGGTCGGTCATGGCCCGATGTGGCGCCTCCCGACGGAGCCCGCGCCGGGGGCGCCCTTGGTCCACGCATGCGGCGACTGCCGGGGCGTGTGGATCGACAGCGCTACGCTCCAGGCCCTGCGCGCTCGTGCGCCGACGGTCCCGATGAAAGAGGGGATCACCGCGAGCACCGTCGGGCGCTACGTCATGCAGCTCGTTTCACTCATGCCTGTCGAGGTGTCCAACCCCGTCCATCGCCGACCGTGGGCGACCTGGTCGCTCGCGGCCTCGATGGTCGCGGTCTACGCCGCGCTGCACCTCCTCCCCGACGCCGCACGCCTCCGCTGGGAGGCCATGCTGGTGGTCAACCCCTCGGAGCTACGCCACGGCTTCGGGCTGCTCACGCCCATCACCTACGCGTGGATCCACGCGGGCGTCGTCCACCTCCTCAGCAACCTCTATTTCTTCGTGGTGTTCGGCGCCAACGTCGAAGACCGCTTCGGGCGCGCGCGGTACCTCGCGATGCTCGGCGGCGCGGCGCTGCTCGGCGCCCTCTTCGAGGTCGCCTCCCTCGGCGACGTCCCGCCGGGCGTGGGAGGCGCATCGGGCGCCGTGGCCAGCGCGCTCGGCGCTTACATGGTCCTGTTCCCGAAGACAAAGCTCCACGTGGTGGTCGCGTTCGTTCCATTGAAGGTTCCCGCCGCGCTGTATCTCCTGTTTTGGGCGGCGCTTCAGGTCTTCGGATATCTGCGACACTCCCCGGGGATCGCATGGCTCGCGCATGTCGGAGGCTTCCTCGTGGGCCTCGCCGCGGCGGGCATCTCGCGCTTCGAGTCGCGCGCGCGGGTGGCGTCATGAACGCGCCTCCGATGCCTCGGTCGGTGCTCGCCCTTCTCCTCGCCGCGCTGC
>CAIOSS010001244.1 GCA_903860995.1 uncultured delta proteobacterium
CGCGGAGCACGCCGCCGTCGGACTGCCCGGGCTCCGTCGGGGGGTCGGCGGGCGTGCCGATGTTGCTCTCCGCGCCGGGCACCCCGGCCACGGTGATGCTGCCCGCGGAGGTCACGAACTCCTGGCTCTGCTCCTCGCTGCGCAGCGCCGTGTGGGCTCGGTCGTAGCGGTCTTCGGTGCGCTCGACGCGCGCATTGTCCATCTCGATGGAGGCGCGCACGTCCACGTGACCCTCGCCCACGAGGCGCGACAGCAGGGCGCGGAGGCGCTCCTCCATGGACGACTCCATGGCGCGGCCGCCGGAGCGCTCGTCCTCGGCGGAGTCCTCGTCGCCGGGCGACCTGGGTCGGTGCAGCATCTCGCCGTCGGTCGTCACCAGGGTCACCCGCGCGGCGTTGAGCGAGGGCACCGACGACGCCACCATGTGCACGATTCCCGACACCTCCGAGGCCCCGAGGTGGCGCCCGGGGCGCAGGCGCAGCACCACCGACGCGCTCGCGGGGTCGTTGCGCGACACGAACACGCTCCGCTCGGACATCACCAGGTGCACGCGCGCCGACTGCACGGCGCCCAGCGACCCGATGGTGCGCCCGAGTTCGCCCTCCAGCGCCCGGCGGAACATCACCCGCTGCTCGAACTCCGTCGCCCCGAGGCGCATCCGGTCGAAGGCCTCGAAGCCCACGCCGCCGCCGCGCGGGAGGCCCGCGCTGGCGAGCTCCAGCCGAAGCTCGTGCACCTTCTCCTCGGGCACCTCGATGGTGGCCCCCTCGGCCTGCACCCGGTACGGGATCTTCAGCTCCTTGAGCTTGCTGACCAGGGCCGCGGCGTCGTCACGGTCGAGCTGTGAGTAGAGCACCCCCCAGTTGGCGACGTTGCTCCGCCAGGTGAGCCACGCGCCGAAAAGCACCGCGACGATGAGCGTCGAGGCCAGCAGTACCCGCGCGGGGCGCGACAGGGAGGTGATCCATCGCTGCGCGGGCGCGAGGCGCGCGAAGAGCGGCGACGTCGGGGCGGACTCTTCAGACACTGGTGCGCCAGACCTCGTGGAAGGCGTCGAGGAGCTTGTTGCGCACCGACCCCAGGAGACGCACCCCGATGGTGGCCTCCTGCACGGAGATCATGGTGCCGTGGATGTCATCGGATGCGCCGGCCGCCAGCGCCTGCACCTGCTGCGTCGAGCGCTGGGCCATGGTGTTGACGCGGTTTACGGCGTCGTGGAGCACGTCGCCGAAGTCCACTGGCGCCGGCGCCGTGGGCGTCGGACCGATGGACGCGCCGCCCACCTCGGCCGTAGGGTAGACCCGGGAGACGTCGGCGATGGAGGCGATGGCGCCGCTCATCGGGCTACTGCCCGATCCGCAGGGCGGCGCGCGCCATGGACTTCACCGACTCGATGCTGGTCACGCCGGCCTCGTAGGCTCGCGAGGCAGTCATGAGGTTGACCATCTCCGTCACAACATTGACGTTGGGGTACTCGACGTAGCCCTGGGCGTCGGCGTCGGGGTGGCCGGGCTCGTACATGCGCTGGCCGGGATTGGGGTCGGGGCGCACCTCGGACAGGCGGACGCCCTGCACCTCGCGGAGCACGGGGTCGTGCGCGCCGGGCGACAGGGACTCGGCGGAGAACAC
>CAIOSS010001245.1 GCA_903860995.1 uncultured delta proteobacterium
ACCGCGACCCTCGGCGCCGACACCCGCACCGCGATGGTGCGCGTGACCGAGGCGCCCATCGGCAGCCTCGTCATCAACGAGGTCGACTACGACCAGGTCGGGTCTGACATCGGCGAGTTCGTAGAGATCTTCAACGGCGCGCTGACCCCGGTCGACCTGTCGACGGTGGTGCTGGTGATGGTCAACGGATCCAACAGCCGCGAGTACGCGCGCGTGGCCCTCAGCGGCATGCTCGCCCCCGGCGCGTACGCCGTCGTCGCCAACGCGGGCGTGACCGTGCCCGCGGGCGTGGCGCGCTTCAACATCGGCAACGACACGCTCCAGAACGGCGCCCCCGACGGCGTCGCGCTCATCAGCACGGCCTCGGGCACCCTCATCGACGCGCTCAGCTACGAGGGCTCCATGAGCGCCGCGACCATCACGGGCGTGACCGGCACCGTGAGCCTCGTCGAGGGCACCGTGCTCGCAACGACGGTGGCCGACTCCAACATGACGGCCAACTCCATCGCGCGCCTGCCCAACGGGAGCGACACCGACGACGCCGCGACCGACTGGCGCCTCTCCGCGACGCCGACCCCGGGCGCCGCCAACGCCCCCTGAGGTAGTCTCCGGTCGCCCCTGCGGCGCCGATGACTGCCCCCCGATCCCCTCACCCCCACCACGACCTCCTTGAACTTCCCTCCGAAGCGCTCGCCTCGGCGGCGCTGGCTCCCCTGCGCGCGCTGCTCGCCGAGCGCCCCGCGCTGCTGCTGCGCGGGCAGTGGCCCGCGGACGAGTGCGCCGCGATGACCCGCGCGATCTACGACGCCCGCGAGCGCTGGACGGCGGACTTCGGCGGCGAGCAGTTCTCCCTCGGGCGGGCCTTCTACACGCACCTGGAGACCGGGCGCGCGGGGGAGTACTTCGCGGGCTGCGCCGCCGCCGACGCCACCGTGGAGCGGGCGCTGCCCGGGATGCAGGCCGCGACGCGGGCCCTGTTCGCGCGCCTGGTGGGGGGTCGAGTGCGCGCCCGGCCGGGCTTCGGAGGCCCCGGGGTGCACGTCTTCCCTGCGCGCTCGAAGGTCGCCCGGCGGGGTGGGGTGCCGCACTGGGACGTCGAGGGCCTATCGCCCGAGCAGCTCGCGCGGCGCCGGGCGGCCATCACGCTCGTGGTGATGCTCCAGGCCCCCTCGCGCGGCGGCGCGCTCCGCCTCTGGGACGCCGTGTGGGACGGCCACGACGAGCCCTCCCCCCAGGCGCTGCGCCGCGCCACCCGGGACGCCCGCTCGCTCCCCGGCGACGCGGTGCTCCTGAGCTCCTATCGCCTGCACCAGATCCGACCCTTCACCGGCACGCTCGACCGGGTGTCGGTCACCGCGCACGGCGTCGAGGTCGACGCTGGCGTATGGGAGATGTGGTTCTGATGCATGCCCCCGACGCGCTCCCCTTCGGCCGCGAGGCGTACACCGACCATGGCCGCTTCGCCCGCGAGCTCGACGCCCTCTTTCGCGCGCGCGGCTTCGCGGCGGCCAGCCTCGCCGACGTCGAGCGCCCCGGCGCGTGGGTGCGGGTCCCCGTGCCCGACGACCGGCTCGTGGTCGCGCGCGACGCGGGCCTCGGGCTGCACCTGCTCCGTGACGTGTGCCGCCACCGCGGCGTGGCGCTGCTCGACGGCGACGAGGGCCACGCTCCGTCGCTTCAGATCGCCTGCCCGTACCACGCGTGGCGCTACGACCTCGCGGGCTCGCTGCTGCGCTGCCCCGGCGCGCCCGACGGGCTCGACCGCGCGGCCCACGGCCTCGCCGCGGGGGAGCTCTCGACGCTCGCCACGGCCGTCTTCGCGCACGCCGCCTCACCTCCGCCGCTGCCGCCCTGGCTCGCGGCGCTGGACGTGGCGGCGCTGCGCCGCGCCCGACGGGTAGCGTGGGAGGTCGACGCCAACTGGAAGCTGCTGGTGGAGAACTTCCAGGAGTCGCACCACTTCCCGACGGTGCACCCGGGCCTGGAGTCGCTCACCCCGTGGCGCGACTCGCACAGCCTCGTCGAGGCGCCCGGCTGGCTCGGCGGCGTGATGACGCTGCGGGACGGCGCGGAGACGGTGTCCACCACCGGGCTGCTGCGCGGCCGCCGGCCGATCGTCCCGACCGCGCTACGTCGCCAGGTGCACGACGCCTGGGTCGCCCCCAACCTCCTCACCAGCCTGCAGCCTGATTACCTGCTCACGTATCGATTGCACCCGCTCGCGCCGGGGCGCACCCGGGTCGTGGGCGAGGTGTTCGTGCACGCGGCGACCCCCGACGACGCGGGCCTCGACGAGGTCTTCGCCTTCTGGGACCGCACCAACGCCGAGGACCGCGCCATCTGCGAGCGCCAGCAGTCGGGGATGGCGTCGCGCTGGGAGGGCGGCGTGTACGCGACGAGCGAGGACGGCACCCGCGCCTTCGACCGCTGGGTCGCCGACGGGCTCCGCGCAGGGCGGGAGACCGCCCCGTGACCGCGCGCCTTTGGGGCATCTGGGGCGATCCCTACGTCGACCTCAGCGAGGTGATCGACACGTCGTGCTTCGGCGAGCTCGACCGGGAGATCACGCTCGGGCTCGCCGGGGTCGAGACCGAGGGCACCGGCGCCACGCTGAAATGGATGGGCGTGGTCGCGCCGTGGATGATGGACGACGGACACCGCGACGCGATGGAGGCGATCCGGGCGATGAGCGACGCCGACTTCGAGGACTTCGTCGGGCTCGGCGACGACCCCGCCAGCGTCGACCGGGCGCGCCGCCACGAGGTGACCTTCGGCGACGAGACCGACCGCACGTTCACGCGGGCCCAGCAGCGCCTGCTCACCCTGCGCCACGGGGTCTATTTCCCCTGGAAGTGCTGCTACCACCTGCTCTCCAACGACCGCTGGGACGACAAGCACTCGGGCGCCGGCAAGGGCTTCTCCGACGAGGCGCGCGAGGTGTTCCCCCGCACCGTGGACTTCGTGCGCTCGCTGCCCTTCACCGAGGTGGGGCGCTGCGTGCTCTTCGGCGTCGAGGCCCACGACCACGCGCCGCTGCACCGCGACACGGAGCCCGGGCAGGCGCTCGGGGTCGCGCAGTCGATCAACTTCGCGCCCCGGCCAGGCAAGCGCTTCTACCTCCAGAACAGCGCCGACGCCGAGCCCATGGTGGTCGACCGGCCGATCTACTGGTTCAACGACATGGACTACCACGGGGTGCTGGCCGACCCCTTCTTCCGCTACTCGCTGCGGGTCGACGGGGCCTTCGCGCCGTCCTTCGTGCGCGACCTCGAGCGCCGCGCGCGGCTCAGGGCCCGACCAGCACCGGCACGCTGAGGGCGTGCACATCGGTCACCCCGGGCTGCGCGCGCACGTACAGCCCCGCGGCCTCGCCCGCGACGACGAAGACCCCGTAGTTCACGGTCTCCCCGTCGGGGCCCGACTCGGCCTCGAAGTAGCGCTGCGCGATCCAACGGCCGGGGCGCGCGAGGCCGAGGCACCTCTCCCACTCCTCCTGGGTCACGGCGCGGCCGATCACCACCTCGTCCCCTTCGGCGCCGAAGTCGCTCTTCAGCACCCACTGCTCCCGCTGCACCCGCACCTGCTCGGCGTGCAGGGACTCCAGGCGCGACGAGAAGGGCACGATCCGCTCGATCACCGACTGCGACGCCGGGGAGAAGCGGTGCACGTGCTCCCACATCAGGGCCATCGCCCGCTTGTTCTGCGGCACCACCGCGCCGAAGGGGTTGAGCACCGCCGTCTTCCGCTCGACGCTCGCCCCCAGCGCGGCCTCGAGGGCCTCCGTCAGC
This sequence comes from uncultured delta proteobacterium, assembly GCA_903860995.1. GTDB lineage: Bacteria > Myxococcota_A > Polyangia > Polyangiales > SCUS01. The sequence goes on from CAIOSS010001245.1 coordinate 3,789, forward strand.
GGGGCCGCGTCGGGGATGGTCTCGTCGCTCCACGCCGAGCTGCGCTCGGTCCACCAGTCGGTCTTGTAGTGCCGCACCAGCAGCGACACGGGCCGGTCGAAGAGCGTCGCGCGCCCCTCGT
>CAIOSS010001246.1 GCA_903860995.1 uncultured delta proteobacterium
GGCCCACATTCCCCCGGCCCCCGAGACCTGCACGCGATCGCCCGGCGCGAGCTCGTCGAGCCGCTTCCAGGTCTCGCCGTCGGCCAGCAGCACCCGGTGGTTGACCGAGCCGCAGAGCTCGATGCCGCGCCGCGTGCGCATGGTCACCGTCTCGTGGTCGCGAATCACGTTCTGGTCATAGACCCGACGGGGCGCCTCGCCGTCGAACACCGTGTCGCTCGCGCCCTCGACGAGCTCGCGCATCGTGACCACGCCCGCCGCCGTGAACACCAGGCTGTCCGGGTGCAGGCAGGCCCACCCCTCGTTCATGACCTTGGTCTGCGCCTGCGGCCAGAAGTAGTAGGCCTCCTCGCGGATGACCTCCAGCACGTCGCGCTCCCACTTCTCCAGCGGCGCGTGCTCCAGCAGGAACCACAGCACGTCCCGCATCGGCTTCTCGGGGAAGCGCTTCGCCTTCTGGGCCTCGGCGTCCATCTTCGCGCGCTGCGCGTCGAGGTACTCCTTCGGGTTGATGAACGAGTCCATGTACCCGCTCGACTTCAGCCGCGGCACCTCCTCGGCGGGCGCGTTCTCGTCCTTCTCGGGCGCGCGGGGACGGCCCTCCAGCATGCGCCCCGGCGGGTCGATGAGGTTCTCCAGCGAGTGGCACACATCGATGAACTCCTCCACCGGGCTCACCCCGTAGCGGTCCATGTGCCGGCGCACCCGCGAGGCGTGGTTGGCGAAGGTGTCGATCCATTTGCGCGTGGGCAGACGGTCCATGCGCGAGACCACCATGTCCTCCGCGCGGCCCGGCGGGCGGCGGTCCTGGTCGGTCACCTTGAAGGCGTAGTTGTTCTTGAAGAAGTCGTTGTGGCCGCAGACGTGGGCCATCACCAGCTTCTGGTCGGTGAGCGAGTTGCCCTCCAGCAGGTAGGCCACGCAGGGGTTGTTGTTGATCACCATCTCGTAGATGCGTGACAACCCGTACTCACTCGACTTCTTCAGCCGCTCGTAGTCCATCCCCCAGCGCCAGTGGGGATAGCGGGTGGGGAAGCCCCCGAAGGCCGCCACCTCGTTCATCTCGTCGAAGCTCAGCACCTCGAAGACCTGCGGGAAGAAATCGAGCCCGCTGCGCCGCGCGTAGCCCTCGATCTTCTCCTGCCACTCGCGCAGATACTCCGGGAGCGCGGCCCGCAATCCGGTGGACTCCATTCCCCGCCTACCGTCCCTTCCCGAGGAATTCCTTGATCGACTCCATGATGGCGTCCTTGTCGCGAATCTCCGAGGTCACCACGCGCTCGTCCTTGCCCAGGTGCTCGCGCAGGTCCTTCACGAATTGCCCCGACCCGTAGGGGCTCTCCACCTGCCCGTAACAGAACATGTTGGCCCCCGGCAGGATCTTGCTCTTCAAGATCTCAATGCATTGCAGGGTGTCGTCGACGGACCAGTTGTCCCCATCGCTGAAGTGGAAGGGATAGACGTTCCAGTCCGAGGCGGGGAAGCGCCGCGCGAGGATGTCCGCGCAGAGCTTGTACGCCGACGAGATCATCGTGCCGCCGGACTCGCGGGTGTGGAAGAAGGTCTCCCGGTCGACCTCGCGCGCCACCGCGTCGTGGATGATGTAGATCGACTCGATGCCCTTGTATTGAGACCGCAGCCACGTATCGAGCCAGAAGCTCTCGATGCGCACGATCTCCTTCTGCTCGTCGCCCATCGAGCCCGACACGTCCATCATGTAGACGATGACGGCGTTGGCCACGGGCTGCACGCTGGTGCTGGTGCCGCGGTAGCGCCGGTCTTCGCGGATGGGGATGATGGCGGGCCTGGAGGGGTTGTAGCCGCCCGAGGAGATCTGCCGCTTGAGGGCCTCGCGGTAGGTGCGCCGGAAGTGGCGCAGCGACTCCGGGCCCGAGCGCTGGATGCCCGTGTACTTGTCCTTGTCGGCGACGATGCGCGCCTTGCCCTTCGGGTCGATGCGCGGCAGCTGGAGTTCTTCGCCGAGGATCTTCGCGAGGTCGTCGAGCGCCACCTCCACCTCGAGGGCGTGCTCGCCGGCGTCCTTGCCGGCCTTCCCCTTGCCGTCGCCCTCCCCCTCCTCGCCGCCGTCCATCGGGTCGCCGGGCTCGCCCTTGCCGCGCCCGACGCCCCCGGACTGCTTCTCCCCGAAGCGGAAGCGCGGCAGGTCGATCTGCGGCACCGGGATGGTCACGGTGTCCTTGCCCTGCCGGGCCACGAGGTCGCCGCGGGAGATGTACCGCTTGAGGTTCTCGCGGATGCGGCCCTTCACGATGTCGCGGAAGCGCGCGTGGTCCTGGTCGATCTTGAGCGCCATCGGTCGTCGATCACCTCCGCCAGGGAGCACCGTGACGGTCATCGCCGCGGGCGTCCGTGGGAGCACCGTACCACGGTGCGGGAGGGCGACGAGGAGAGGTTGCAGGCGGCGACGGAGCTCGCCATCGGTGCGCCGGGTCACCCCCCCGCAGCTGGGGCGGCCCGCGCGCCCGCGTCGCGCGCCGCGTTGCGGCACCGTATCTCCAGCACCGGCACCCCCGCGTCCTCCGGGATCGGCCACGCAGTCACCGCCGGGATGCAATCCGGCGCGCCCTCCCGCTGCGGCTGGTCCAGCCTGAAGCGATAGCGCGCCGGCGTGGGCGCGAGCTCCCGCGCGCAGACGCCCCGCTGCGGGTCGAGCACCTCCTCGCGCAGGATGCCGTCCCACCGCGCCGCCTCGAAGCTCTCGCCCGGCGCCAGGGTGATCGAGCCCGGCTGCCCGAGGCCCCCGTAGCCCGCGCCCGCGTCGGCCGTGCACATCGGCATCTGCCCGATGGGAAAGGCCTTCACCCGCTCGACCCGCGGACCGCCCGCGTACACCGCCGCCCGGTCGGAGTTCACGTTCACCCGGTGCGCGTGGATCAGCTCGTTGGTGTCGGGGTTGGTCAGCAGCCGCAGCGGGATGCGATCGACGTTCTTCACCCGCAGCCGAAGCACCACCCGCTCGGTCGGGCCCGCGTCCGGCCTCCCCGCGTCTACCCCCGCCGCGCCCGCGTCGCGCGCCGCCGCGGGGGCCACCGTCGGCGCCCTCGGGGGGTCCTTCTCGCAGCCCAGGGCCAGCGCCGCCAGGGCGCCCATCGTCGCGTATCGCATCACGGGTTGAGCTCTCGCAGTCCCAGCTCCTTCATCTTGATCTGCAGGCTCTTGCGCGAAATCTTCAGCAGCCGCGCGGCCTGCGTGACGTTGGTGTTCGTCTGGTCGAGGGCCTTCATGATGAGGTCGCGCTCCAGGGCCCGCGTGCGCTCGCGCACCAGGCCCTTCAACCCGCCGGGCGCGTTGGGGTCGCCGTCCTCGTCGTCGTCCCCGGCGCCGCCGCCGGCCCCGCTGCCCGCCGTGCTGCGCACCTCCGTCGAGAGGTCGCGCAGGCGGATGGTGTTGTCGTCGGCCAGCAGCACGCAGCGCTCGATGACGTTCTCCAGCTCGCGGATGTTGCCCGGCCAGCCGTAGGCCAGCAGGGCGTCGCGCGCCTCCGCCGAGAGCTGGCTCACCGGCTTCTTGAAGCGCCCCGCGTACACGCCCAGGAAGTGCTCCACCAGCAGGGGGATGTCCCCGCGCCGCTCGCGCAGCGGCGGCAGGTGGATGGGCACCACGTTGAGCCGGTAGTAGAGGTCCTCGCGGAAGCGCCCCGCGGCGATCTCCTTCTTCAGCTCGCGGTTGCTCGCCGCGATGAGCCGCACGTCCACCGTGATCGGCTTGATGCCCCCCACCCGGTCGATCTCCCCCTCCTGGATGGCCCGCAGCAGCTTCACCTGCATCTCCACCGGGATCTCGCCGATCTCGTCGAGGAAGAGCGTGCCCGCGTGCGCCAGCTCGAAGCGCCCGGGCTTGCTGTTGACCGCCCCGGTGAAGCTCCCGCGCTCATACCCGAAGAGCTCGGCCTCCATCAGGTCGCGCGGGATCGCCCCGCAGTTCACCCGGATGAAGGGCTTGTCCTTGCGCGAGCTGTTCTCGTGCAGGGCGCGCGCGATGAGCTCCTTGCCCGTGCCCGACTCGCCGCTGATGAGCACCGTCGCCGTCGTGTCGGCCACCTTGTCGAGGATGCCGTACACGTCGACCATCGCCGGGTCGTTGGAGATGATCTTGTAGCGCCCCTTGCCGAGGCCCTCGATCTGCACGTCGCGGGTGCGCAGCTCGCTGGTGCGCAGCGCCTTGGCGATCACGTTGCGCAGCTCGGCCAGGTCGAAGGGCTTGGCCACGAAGTCGAAGGCCCCGAGGCGCATCGCCTCCACCGCGATGTCGATGGTGCCGTACGCCGTGATCATGATCACCGGCAGGTCGGCGCAGTGCTCCTGGCAGTACCGCAGCACCGCCATGCCGTCGATGGTGCCCATGCGCAGGTCGGTGACCACCGCGTCGATGTGGTGCTCCTTGAGCGCCTCGATGGCCTGCGCCCCGTCGCCCACCTCGTGCACGTCGTGGCCGTCCGCCTGCAACTGGGCCGACACCACGCGGCGGATGTTCGCCTCGTCGTCGGCCACGAGAATCTGTTTCCTACCGCCCAGCATGATGCGCGGACTCTACTCCATCTCCCCGCGGCCCCACCAACGCGCGTTGGCCCCGTCCGAGCTGTGCTCCCCGCGATGACCCCGACGCCCGCCGCGCGAGGCAGCTCTGTCTCAGGTGCCGTCGGAGCGATGGCCAAGGGGTCCGCGGCTGGTGTATGCCGGAGGACCATGACGCTGCCCGCGACGCTGGCCGAGACGCTCGATCGCAC
>CAIOSS010001247.1 GCA_903860995.1 uncultured delta proteobacterium
CCCACCCGACGCGCAGAGCGCGGCGGCGCCGATGTCCCGGCGGCCAGGCGGCGTCCGGTCACGCCTCGTCCCCCGTCGGTCCTCCCGATCCGGCCCGGAGACGCCTACTCCGAATCCCAGGGTCCTCCGGCGGTCGGCGGACTCCGAGGGGTGAGGCGGTACCATCGGAAGGTCACCGGGCAATCGGGGTGCGGCCGTCGCAGCGGCCCCCCCAACCCGGTCGGGGGCGACGCGGCACGCGACGTCGAGCGTCCCGGAGACCGGCGCCCGCGGCACAACCGGACCGCGGCGCGGTCACCAGGGCCCATCGCGGGGTCACGATGCGATCGGGGACACCATCGCAACGCCATCGCGCGTTGGGGTCTTCCAACGCGGACCCTGCGCGGTCTACCGTCCCGTGCACATGAGACCCCAGAAGCGCTTCGTGGATGTGATCGCCCGCTGGTTGCCCGCCCTCGTCGTCGCCGTCGCCGCCGTCGCCGGCTGCTCGACGGGCAGCACCGTCGTTGGCGGTCCCGTCGACGCAGGCGTGGACGTCGCGACGGACCTGGGCCCGCCCGCCTGCCCGGCAGGCCAGACCCGCTGCGGCGGGGTGTGCATCGACACGGCCACCGATCGAGCCCACTGCGGGGCCTGCGGTACGGCGTGCGGCCAGGCGCAGGTCTGCGTCGCGGGGAGCTGCGCGCTGAGCTGTCCGATGGGGCAGAGCGCCTGCGGCGGCACCTGCGCGAACCTGCGCACCGACCTCCAGAACTGCGGCGCCTGCGACCGGCGCTGCGCCGCGGGTCAGGTGTGCAGCGACGGCGCCTGCGCGACCACCTGCGCCGCAGACCTCGCGACGTGCTCGGCGCCCGTCGACGGCGGCGTCGCGGACGGCGGCGGCGCGAGCTTCTGCGCCGACCTGCGCGTCGACCGCAACCACTGCGGCGCGTGCGGAACCGCCTGTCCTCCGGGCAACAACTGCGTCAACTCGCGCTGCACCCTCGACTGCCCCGCGGCCTCCGTCGCGTGCGGCGACCGCTGCGTGGACCCGCTGACGGACCGCGCCAACTGCGGCGGCAGCGGCACGGCGTGCCCGGCCGGCCAGGTGTGCTCCACGGGCGACTGCCAGGTCTCCTGCGGGAGCGGCACCACCAACTGCGCCGGTACCTGCCGCGACACCCAGACCGACCTCGCGCACTGCGGCGCTTGCGACGTGGCCTGCGCCGCCGGTCAGGTGTGCTCCCGTGGGGCGTGCGTCGTCACCTGCGGCGGCGGCCTCACCGAGTGCGGCGGCGTCTGCCGCGACCTCACCGCCGACCTCCGCAACTGCGGCGCCTGCGGCACCTTGTGCTCGTCGGGCCAGGTGTGCTCCGCGGGCGCCTGCACCGTGTCCTGCGGCGGCGGCACCACCAACTGCAGCGGCGTCTGCCGCGACACGCAGACCGATCTTGCCAACTGCGGCACCTGTGGCGTCGCGTGCCCAGGGGGCCAGGTGTGCTCCCGCGGGGCGTGCGTGGTGTCCTGCGGGGCG
>CAIOSS010001248.1 GCA_903860995.1 uncultured delta proteobacterium
CCGCAGCCCGACGTCGCGTTGACGAGCGCGCGGTACGAGCTCCCGCTCACCAGGGTCAGGTCACCCGAGGGGCGCACTCCCCCGTGGCAGCCGGTGACGCAGGTGGCGTTGAAGAGGGGCTGCACCTGCGAGCCGTAGCTCACCGCCGTCGCCGAGCACGAGGCGCACGCGCCGCCGGAGCAGGTCTGGGCGGGTGCTCCGCCCAATCCATCAAGTCCCTTGTGGAACGGTTCTACAGAGCGATCTCGCCCCGCCCGTTGGCGCAGTGCACCCGGCGAAACCCGTAGGTCCGCAGCGCGGCGGCGTTGTCCGGCGGCGCGATGGCGTCGAGCATCGGCTGGTCGCACAAGACCGTGTCGAAGCGCAGCGTCGTGTTGGCCTCGCCGTCTACGTGCACGCACCCGAGCCCCGCGGGGGACAGCCCATCGACGTCGCGCGCCAGCTCGGCGCGCATCGCCCGCTGCCTCGCCGCGTCGACCCCCTCCACCGCGCCGTGCGCCGTCACGTGCCGCGCCACCCGCGCCCGCGCCAGCGTCAGCAGGGTGACCCGCCTGCGCTGCACCTCCGCCCGCAGCCCGGCCACCTCCGCGTGCTCGGGCGCCCCCTCGGGGATCGCCCCCAGGTGGCGCTCGGCGCCCTCCAGGTTGCCGCCGGTGCGGGTGTCTTCGCGGTAGTTCAGCGTCAGGGCGCGGCGCGCGTCCGCGAGGTGCTCCGCCGGGGTCATCGCGCGGAAGCGGGCGCGGGCCGCCTCCAGCCGCGCGCGCGCCTCGGCGGGCGACACCAGCGTCCCGAGGCCCACCTCGCTCTCCGCCAGCGCCCTGCCGTAGAGCGCCAGCGCCCCCACGCACGCCGCGGGGATCGCCAGCACCACCGCGCCGATCGTCAGGACCCGGCCGATCTCGCTCGCCATGGAGTCCGACGGTACACCCGTCGGGCGCCTACCGGACGATGTACCGCAGCGTGTACGACATGCCCGAGCCGCCGGTGCGCTCGTCGACCACGACGGCGTGGAGCCCGCGGGCGGTGCTCACGTTGTTGAGCCGCGAGCCGTAGTTGGACGTGTCGGCCCCGGTGCCCGTGCCCTGGCAGCTGCTCCCGCCCATGGTGCCGCCGTCGTCGTTGCAGGCGCTCTCCGAGCCGGTGAGCGCGCTGCGAAGGTAGATCGCGGGGTCGTAGTTGGTGCTGCCGCTGCGGCGCGTGTACGTCCCCCGGTCGCTCGCGCACAGGCTGAAGAACTGCGTCGTCGACCCGCAGGTGACGAACCACCGGACGTCCTCGCCCGAGGCCGTGCCCCCGCAGGTGCCCGAGAGGCGGCTCGTGCCCACGAGCACCGTCGAGGCGGTGCGGTCGCCCTGCAACAGACGGTCGTCGTAGAAGTACGAGCCCAGGGTGGTCGCGAAGTGCTGCACCCGCAGCGTGAAGGTGCCGGTGCCGCAGCCGCCGACGGCGACGTACCAGGTGCCCGCCCCCAGCACGCCCGCGGTGCGCGAGTTGAACGAGCTGCTGAAGCCCGTCGCCCCGGTGCCGCAGCCGCTGTCGTCGTTGCAGAGCCCGAGGTTGGTGTTGCCCGAGGCGGCCTGGGCCGCCACCGGCTCGCCGCGCTCGTTGGTGATCGACAGCGACGTGTCGAGCGCCGAGCCCGCCGTGTCGAGGTAGACCACCTCGCGCTGCGCCAGCGTGAAGCGGAACCACACGTCCGCCCCCGAGGTGCACCCGCACGGCACCGTCGGGCCGTCGTGCGTGGCGCCCACGGTGGTGCCCGTGACCGTGGTCTCCGCCGCGCCGAGGGTGATCACCCGCGCCGAGGCCCGCGCGTCGTTGCTCGCGCCGCAGCGCCCCGCGGCGCAGCCCGTGCCCGCGGCGCAGGCCGTCCCGCACGCGCCGCAGTGGGCCGCGTCGGTCTGCACGTTGACGCATCGGCCGTTGCACTGGGTCTGCCCCGCGGCGCACACGGTGCTGCACACCCCGGCGCTGCAGGTCGACCCGCTCGGGCAGGTGCGGCCGCACATCCCGCACTGCGTGGCGTCGGTCTGGAGGTTGACGCATCGGGCGCCGCACGTCGTCTGCCCCGTCGGGCACGCACAGCGCCCCGCGGCGCAGGCCGTGCCCGCCGCGCAGGCCGTGCCGCAGGCGCCGCAGTTGGCGGCGTCGGAGCGGGTGTCGACGCAGCGCCCGCTGCACGCGGTCTGCCCCGTCGGGCAGGCGCAGGCGCCGGCGGTGCAGCGCTGGCCCGTCGGGCACGCGGTGCCGCACGACCCGCAGTTGGCGCTGTCGCTGGTGACGTCGACGCAGACCATCATCGACCCGCTCGGGCACGAGCGCCGGGGCGCCGCGCACGAGCTCTGGCAGGTCCCCCCGGCGCAGCTCTCGCCGGCGCCGCATGGGCGGTCGCAG
>CAIOSS010001249.1 GCA_903860995.1 uncultured delta proteobacterium
AGGAAGCCGGTGAGCACGGTGACGGGAATCTTCTTCATGGCGTTGCCCTCTCCCGCGAAGTAATCGCATCGTCAAACCAATTGCAACAGGGATGCACAAATCGACGACGGATACCCCCCGGGGTATCGTCGCGCCCATGCACGTCGTCCGTAACAAGAAGAAGCTCATCGCCCGGGTGCGCCGGGTTCGGGGGCAGGTCGAGGCGGTGGAGCGGGCGCTCCTGGAGGATGAGGGCTGCGAGGCGGTGGTGCGCACCATCGTCGCCGCCCGCGGGGCCATCAGCGCGCTCGCGGCGGAGGTGCTCTGCGAGCACATCGAGGAGCACCTCGGCGCCCGCCGGGTGCCGGCCGACGAGCGCGCCGCCGCAGCGACGGAGCTCGCGCAGATTCTCCGGCGGTTCCTGGGCTGAGGCGCATGGCAACGCACGCCCCTGCCCCGCCCTCCTCCGCGCGCCGTGAGCGAGGCGTCCTCGCGGTCACCGCGCTCACCGCCGTGATGATGGTCGTCGAGATCGTCGTCGGCTACGCCACGCGCTCGATGGCCCTCCTCGCCGACGGCTGGCACATGGCGACCCACGTCGGGGCGCTGGGCCTGGCCAGCGTCGCCTACGCCGTCGCGCGGCGCTACGCATCGCACCGCGCGTTCACCTTCGGCACGGGCAAGGTGCCCGCGCTCGCGGGATACACGAGCGCCGTCGGCCTGGGGCTCGTCGCGGTGGTGATGATCGTCGAGTCCGCGACGCGCCTCCTGCACCCGGGCGCCATCGACTTCGCGCGCTCGCTGCCGGTCGCGATCGCGGGCCTGGTCGTCAACCTCGCCAGCGTCTTCCTCCTGCACGACGACCACGACGACCACGACGACCACGACCACCACCACCACCACGACCACGACGACCACCACCACGACCACAACCACCGGGCGGCGTTCATGCACGTGGTCGCCGACACGCTGACCAGCGCCCTCGCCATCGGGGCCCTGCTCGCCGGCCGCTTCCTGGGGTGGACGTGGCTCGACGCGGTCACCGGCGTGGTGGGCGGGCTCGTGATCCTACGGTGGGGGTTCGGGCTCTGCCGGAGCGCGGCCTTCGAGCTCCTCGACGTCAGCCCGTCGACGAGGTTGCACGAAGAGATCCGCGGCGCGCTGGAGTCCGCGGGCGACGTCCGGGTGAGCGACCTGCGCGTGTGGTCGCTCGGCGGCGGCGCCCGCAACTGCGTGGTGACCGTGACGTCCGCCGCGCCGCGCGCCGCGGGGGACTACCGCCAGCGGCTCGCTTCCTTCGCGCTCGCGCACCTCACGATCGAGGTGCGGCGCAGCGGAGACGACGGGGGCGCCGCCGGCTGACGGCGCGCGGGCGTCACGGCGCGGCGCCGAGGAGGTCGCGGGCCAGCACCGACACGCCGAGCGCGACGCTGAGCGCGGCGGCGGCGGCGGTGGCTCCCTGCCGCCAGCGATCGTCGCGCTGCATCGCCCACCCGATGGGTCGCGACAGGGTCACCGTGAGGGCGACCATGCCGAGCACCGTGCCGAGCCCGAAGAGCGCCAGGTAAGCCACCGCGAGGGCGCGCGAGGGGATGGTCGCGGTGGCCAGGAGCGCGATGCCCGCGGAGCCAGCGAGCCCGTGCACGAGCCCGATGATCACCGGCCGCGCGGCGGCGCCCGCGGTCGATGGCGCAGGCTCGTGCGCGGTGGCGGCCCGGCTCCGCGCGAGGTGCCACGCGCCGAACCCGATCAGCATCGCCGCCACCAGCAGCTCCGCGAGGCGCTCGAAGGCCGGCGGGACGCGCAGCCCCGCCATCACGATCAGCAGGCCCAGGCCCAGGAACGCGGCGGAGTGCCCGAGGCCCCAGAGCGCGGCGATGCGCGCGGCCCGCCAGGCGCCGGGCTCGCGTTGCACGAGCGCGGTCACGACCACGACGTGGTCGGCGTCAGTGGCGTGCCGGAGCCCGAGGCCGACGCCGAGGAGCAGCACGGACAGCCCGGTCATCGCGCCACCGGCCCGGCGGGGTCGCCGGGGCTCAAGCGACGTCGATCTTCAGCAGCAGGCGCCGCCCGTGCGAGCCCTCGATGGGAGGGCTGCGGTGGATGCAGCCGCGCCCCTCGTCGCCGGGCCACGCGTTGCCCTTCAGCACCCCCACGTCGAAGCGATGGAGGGCGCGAACCGCCCCGGGATCCCGCACCACGGCGACCGCGCCCTGGCGATCGATGCCGTGCTCCATCACCCACTCCGTGCCGAGGCCGCTGTAGGTGCACAGCAACCGCAGGCGGTTGAAGTCCGCGTGGTACCTCCGGCACTTGTCCGTGTGCACGGTGCCCAGGTGCACGAGCGCGGCGCCCCGGCCGGTCCACTGCGAGAACGCCAGCGCCAGGGCCTCGATGTCGCGCTGGAGCACCTCGCGCCAGCGGGCGGCGGGGAGGTCGCGGGTCAGCGCCGAGGCGTCGGGCCGCGCGGCGTCGAGGCGGTGCTCGAGGTCCAGGTGCGTCGAGGCGCAGAGGGCGTCGAGCCACGCCGCGTAGTCGGGGTGGGGCTCGCGCCGCCAGACGCAGAGGTTCAGCGCAGGCCCGACGATCGCGTCCAGGCTCGCGAGGTCGTCGACGAAGGCGTGTCGCCCCGTCTCGAGTGGGAGCGGGAGCGTGGGCGCGTCTTCGAGCCGCGCCGCCCCGGCGTCATCGACAGGCACCATCGCTCAGGCTCCCTCCGCCTGCGACGCGGCCTCTTCGGCCGACGCGGGCGCGACGTGCCAGCTCGGGAAGGGGTCGGCCAGGAGCGCCCAGCGCTCTGCCCCGCCGGCCATCTCGTCGTCGGAGAGCAGGCACGCGTCGAGCCCCCGCCGCAGCGCCGCCTCGTCCATCTGCATCCCGATGAACACGAACTCCTGCTTGCGGTCGCCGTACGGCTCGGCGAAGTCCCGGAGTATCTCCGCGCGGTGCTCCCCGGTCGGCCAGGCCGCCTCCGGCGCGGCGGCCCACCAGAAGCCCGCGCGCGTCGTGCGGCACGCGGCGCCCGCCTGCGACCAGGAGCCCGCCTCCGCCATCCGGGTGGCCAGCCAGAAGAAGCCCTTCGAGCGCAGCACCCCGGGCCACTCCGCGTTGATGAACGCGTGGAAGCGCGACGGGTGCAACGGGCGCCGCGACCGGTACACGAAGCTCGCGATGCCGTAGGCCTCGGTCTCGGGCGTGTGCTGCCCCGCGAGCTCCTTCGCCCACCCCGGGGACTGCGCCGCCGCGGCGTCGTCGAAGAGCCCCGTGTCGAGCACGTGCTCGAGCCCCACGCGACCGAACGACGCAGGCACCACCCGCGCGTCGGGGTTGAGGTGATGCAGGATCGCCGTCAGCCGCTCGAGCTCCGAAGCGGTCACCAGGTCGGCCTTCGAGACCACCAGCACGTTGGCGAACTCCACCTGCTCGGTGAGCAGGTCGACGATCGTGCGGTCGTCGGCGTCGCTCAGCGCGATGCCCCGCGCCCGGAGGTCGTCGCCCGCCCCGTACTCGCGCAGGAAGTTCGCCGCGTCGACGACGGTGATCATCGTGTCGAGGCGCGCCACGTCGGACAGGCTGAAGCCCGCCTCGTCGCGGAACGAGAACGTCGCCGCGATCGGCATCGGCTCGGAGATGCCCGTCGACTCGATGAGCACGCTGTCGAAGCGCCCCTCGCGCGCCAGCCGGGTGCACTCCGCCAGCAGGTCTTCGCGCAGC
>CAIOSS010001250.1 GCA_903860995.1 uncultured delta proteobacterium
CCGAGAGCTTCTTCTCCGGGTCGAGCGACTCCTCGAGCGACTCGATGTGCAGCTGCAGCCGCTTGACCTTCTCGGTGAGCCGGTCGACGCGCTTGCGGACGTCGTCCTCGTTGTAGCCCTCCTCGTCGTCGGCGTCGCGCACGACGTCCTTCAGGCGGACCTTGTTGTCCTTCACCTTCTGGCCAAGCTTGATGATCTCCTGCACCGCGATGGGCGAGCGCAGGATGGTGTTGAGCACCTTGTTCTCGCCGTCTTCGATGCGCTTGGCGATCTCGACCTCGCCCTCGCGGGTGAGCAGCGAGACCGAGCCCATCTTGCGGAGGTACATCCGCACGGGGTCGTTGCTCTTGGCCGCGTAGGCGTCCTCGGCGACGGCCTCCTCCTCGTCCGGGATCGGGACGACGCGCTTCTCCTGGTCCTCCTCCGCGGCCCGCTTGGTCGGGACCTTCACCTGGGAGCTGGCCTCGACGATCTCGATCTCCTCGTCGCCGAGGATGCCGATGAGCTCGTCGAACTGGTCCGCCGAGATGGCGTCGGTGGTGAACGCCTCGTTGATCTCGTCGAGGGTGATGCTCCCCTTGGACTTGCCGAGCTCGATAAGCTGCTGGACCTCCTTGCGGTCGCGCCCCTTGGCGGGCGCCGTCGCCTCCGCGGCCTTGGCCGCGCCGCCAGAGTTCTTGCCAGATGTCGCCTTGCGAGTGGTCTCTTCCTTCATCGAACGGCTCCTCCGCGCCGCAGTAACCGGCCGCGCTGTCTGTACGATCTCTCCGCCCCCGTCAAATGCCCCTGCATCAACCCTCACCCTGCCTAAGTGCCGTCGCGGCGCTTCCTTACGAGGTCGCGCTTCATGTTCAGTTGTTCGTTCAGGGTCTGTTCTTCTCCCTTGGGGTCTCCCTGCATCCCCGCCCGCGCGCTCTGCTGTTTGAGCGCGCGCGCGGCGTCCTTCACCCGTAGCCGCCGCAGCGTCGCGACCGCGCCCAGCAGCGAAGCCTGGCACTTCTCCTTCAAGGTCCCGTCGTCGTCGGCGGGCACCAGCCGCTGCGCGATCCAGTGCCTCGTCGCCTCGTTGGGGCAGAGCTCGAGCAGCGTCGGCGCGTCCAGCCGCTGGTTGGTCACCCACTGATCGCGGGCCCCGCGCGCGAAGGGCTTCAGGGCCTCGTCGATCATCGCGACGAACTCCTCGACCTCCGCCCGCTCGAACAGCTCGGGGCAGAGCAGCATGGACTCCAGCCCGCTCGCGGTCGCCCGCCGGGTCATCTGCGGCACGTCCTCGTTGGCGTCGTCCGGCGCCGTGAGCCCCGCGCGCAGGCCCGGGTGCGCCGCCGCGAAGGGCATGGCCTTCGCCGCCTGCGCGGCCTGCGCCTGGTGCTCCCGGATCGCCCGCACCACGAGGTGCTCCTCCAGGTAGAGCGCCTTCGCCGCGAGGCGCACGTACACCTCCCGCTCGATGCTGTCGCGTACGTCGGAGATCACCGGGGCCAGGGCCCGCGCGGCGGCCACCC
>CAIOSS010001251.1 GCA_903860995.1 uncultured delta proteobacterium
CTCGCTCCGTGGGCGGCGCTCGGCGCGCTGGGGCTCGCGCCCTACGCGCTCCTGGGGCTGCGCGCGCGGGCCGCGGCGAGCATCGTGCGGGTGCGCACCGTCGGCGACCTCTTCTGGACCGTCTCCGCCCGCGCCTTCCAGAAGAACACCGGCGGGGGCGTACCCGGCAGCTTCCGCGAGCACCTCCTCGCCGTGGTGGACTGGATCGGGGCCTCGCTGACCCCCCTCGGGCTCATCGCGGCGGCGGCGGGGGTGCTCGTCGCGTCGCGCCGGGAGATTCCCTGGACGCGGCGGCTGGGCCTCGTCGCGCTGGTCGGGATGACCGCCCGCGCGGGCCTGGGCTTCGTCGCCGACAACCCCGACGCGGCCGGATACCTGGTGCCCGCGGTGTTCTGCCTGGGGGTCCTCGGCGCGGCCTTCACCGGGCAGGCGTGGCGCAGCATCGAGGACGCGCCGCCCCCGCCGGAGGGCCCCTCGGCGCCCAGCCGGGCCCTGCTCCGCGCCGTCCTGGTGGTCGCGCCGGCGGCGATGTTCACCTGGGCCGGGTTGTGCAGCCTGCGCGACACCCTCGGCGACCGCGGCGACGCCACCGAGGTGATGACCGCCGCCGATCTCGCCGCGGTGCCGCCGCGCGCGGTGATCCTCGCGTACGCGCCGGAGACGGCGTTTCGGCTGCGGTACGCGCAGCTCGTCGACGGCGAGCGGCCCGACGTCACGGTGATCCCCGCGCCCTTCGTCCCGTGGCCCGGCATGACCAACGCACTGCTCGCCCGCGACGCCGCGCTGCTCCCCGTGGTGCGGGACTTCCTCTCCCACGGCTCTCCTCGCATGGCCGGCCTGCTCGACCTCGCCACGCGCCGCCCGGTGCGCCTCGAGCTCGACCCCCACAACCTCCTCGACGCCGTCCCCTACGTGCTCCCCCGCGGCACCTTCGTCGAGGTCCGCACGGAGCCCACCACCCTCACCGCCGTGCGCGCCACCGCCCCGGCGCACCTCGCGCGCGTCGAGCGCCTGCGCGAGGCCCTGGCCCTCACGCCGGGCGCCGACCGCGAGCCCCGCATCGCGGAGTACGTGCTCTGGCGCGCCTACCACGACGCCCTCTTCTTCGCGGCCCGCGGCGCACGCAGCGAGGCCCGCGCCGCGGTGGCCACGGCCCGGCGCATCGCCCCCAACGCGCGCGAGCTCGTCGGCCTGGCGGCGGTGCTCGACGCCCAGGGCGAGGGCCCCGTCGACGTCGCCCCGTACGTCGTGCGCGCCCCCGGCCGCGAGTGACATCAACGCTTCCACCGAGCGCCCGCCGGGTCGATACTCCCCGCGGTATGAACACCCTCCGCGAACGCCTCGATGAGTCCGTCGCCGCCCTACGCGCACGCGACCCCCGCGTGCCCTCCGTCGCGCTCGTCCTCGGCTCCGGCCTCGGCGCCTTCGCCGACACCCTCGTCGACGCCACGGTCGTTCCCTTCGCGGAGGTGCCACACCTGGCCAACGTCACCGTACCGGGCCACGCGGGCAAGCTGGTCATCGGTCGCCTGAAGGAGGGTCCCTCGCCCGTGGTCGCCGCCCT
The DNA here is from genome assembly GCA_903860995.1 of uncultured delta proteobacterium. Classification (GTDB taxonomy): domain Bacteria; phylum Myxococcota_A; class Polyangia; order Polyangiales; genus SCUS01. The sequence continues at coordinate 1,565 of CAIOSS010001251.1, forward strand.
CGCCGGGCGCATCCACCTGTACGAGGGCCACAGCCCCGACGACGTGGTCTACAACGTCCGCGCGCTCCTCACCCTCGGGGCGCGCAACCTCATCGTCACCAACGCCGCGGGCGGCATCTCCCCGACGCTGCGCCCGGGCGACCTCACGCTCATCACCGACCACCTCAACCTCACCGGCCGCTCGCCCCTCTCGGGCCCCAACGAGGACAGCCTCGGGCCGCGCTTCCCCGACATGACCGACGCCTACGACCCGGCGCTGCGCAAGCTCGCCCACGCCGCCGCGGAGTCCGTCGGGCAGACCCTGCGCGAGGGCGTGTACGCCGGGCTCCTGGGCCCGAGCTACGAGACCCCCGCGGAGATCCGGATGCTCCGGGCGATGGGCGCCGACCTCGTGGGGATGAGCACCGTCGCCGAGGTCATCGCCGCGCGGCACATGGGCGCGAGGGTGCTCGGGATGTCGTGCGTGACCAACCTCGCGGCGGGCGTCTCGCCGCACGCGCTCTCGCACGCGGAGGTGGAAGAGACCGCCCGCTTCGCCCGGGACCGCTTCATCGCGCTGCTGGAGGCCATCCTCCGGGGGCTCGCGTGAAGGCCGACGACCCCCGCTGGGCCCGCCTCGCGCGGAGCGCCGAGCGCATGCGCGCGCGCTCCCACGCGCCGTACTCGCGCTACCACGTCGGCGCGGCGCTGCTCACCACCCGAGGGGTCTCGCGCGGGTGCAACGTCGAGAACGCGTCGTACCCGCTCTGCATCTGCGCCGAGGCCAACGCCGTCGCCCACGCCGTCGCGCGGGGATGGCGGGACTTCACGGCGCTCGCGGTCGCCACCGAGGGCCCGATGCCCGGGGCGCCCTGCGGGGCGTGTCGGCAGATCCTCGCGGAGTTTGCGCTCGACCTCCCGGTGGGGCTGGTCGTGGGGGCGGAGGTGCGGCGGGTGATCTCCGTGCGGGAGCTCCTGCCGCTGACCTTCACGGGGGAGTACCTGTCGACGGATGGCGCAGCGCATACGCCGCGTGCAGCGGCGGAGCCTCGCCGGTGACGAGCTGCGCCGGGCGGTAGCCCGAGTCGATGCGCTCGACGCGGAGGGCGCGCTCGTCGACGGCGAAGCGGACGCGCCAGTCCTTGAGGGAGAGCGTGCCGCGGGGGCCGTCGCGGCGGATGCGGCGGTAGGCGTGGGCCTGCGGGCCGAGCGCGAGCGCGGCGGTGATGGGATCGCGCAGCGCGACGCCGTGCGCGTCGAGCCAGGCGAGCTGCGCCAGCGCCGCGGGGCTCCAGC
>CAIOSS010001252.1 GCA_903860995.1 uncultured delta proteobacterium
CGCCTTCGCTGCGCATGCCCCCTCCCTTGCGTCCCGCCTGCCTCACCCTCGCCGTCCTGCTGGCGTCCCGCGCCGCCGTCGCCCAGACGCCGCCGACCTCCCTGCGGGTGGTCGTCTCGTCGGGCCTCCAGGGGGACGTCGCGCGGCTCGCGTGCGTGCCCCCGGCCGAGCGCACGGCGGGGCTGTACTCCACGGCCCGCTCGCTCACCCAGCGCGCGGGCGACGACGTGCTGCGCCTCGACGCGGGCGACCTCTTCGGCGCCTCGGCGGTGTCCCACCTCGCGACGCGCGACCACCTCCCGGCGCTCGTCGACGCGGTGCTCGCCACCGGGCTGCGGGCCCTCGCGGTGGGCCACCGGGACCTCGCCGGCCCTCGCGCGGACGTCATCGCGCGGGCGCGGGCGCTCTCGGCCCGCGGGGTGCGAACGGTGCTCAGCAACCTGAGCTGCGAGCCCGCCGGGCAGGACCTCTGCGACGCCCTCGTCGACGGCGGCGACGACCCGCTGGTGCTCGCGACCCCAGCGGGCGGGGTCGGGGTGGTGGCGCTGGTGGCCCCGGCGGCGCTCCACGGCGTCGCCCACGACCGCGCGGAGGGGATCACCCTGTCGTCCCCGGAGCAGGCGCTCGGCCGCGCGGTGCTGGCGGCCCGGGTGGCGGGGGCGCGCTTCGTGGTGGCCTTCTACGACCCCGAGTGGCCCGGCACGCTCGCGGACACCGTGCGCATGGTGCGGGCGCTCCCGCGCGACCAGCGGCCCGACGTGGTCTTCGCGCAGGACATCGAGCGCGACATCGCCACGATGGAGGTCGAGCGCAGCGCGGCGCTGCGGGTCTTCGCGACGGAGCCCGGCCGCGTGGTGGAGACGAGCCTCCCGGCGCTGGCCACCCCCTCGGTGGTCGAGCCCGCGGGGGAGGTGCCCGCGGCGGTGACGGCCCTGGGCGACGCCGTCGGCGAGCAGCTCTGCCGCATCGCCGCGGAGGTGCTCCCGGGCGCGGCGCTCGCCCGCCCGCTCGACCGCGAGGGCTTCACCTCGCTGCTGCTCGACGTGGCCCGCGAGGCGACCCGCGCGGAGGTCGCGGTGATCAACCGCGCGGCGGTGCGCCCGATCGCGAACTTCCCCCTCCAGGGCCGCGTCTCGCGCGTCGACGTGCTGGGCGCCCTGCCCTTCGACGACACGCTGCGGGTCGGGCGGATGAAGGGCGAAGAGCTGGCGGAGTTCTACCGCTCCTCGCGGGCCGCGCGCTTCCGGTTTCGGGGCGTGACCGCCGACGGCGACTCCCTGCTGGTCAACGGCCGCCCCCTCGCGGACGACCAGTACTACCGGGTGGTCACCAGCGGCTACGTGGCCGACGGCGGCGACGGCGGCCTCGGCGAGGAGGGCGAGGTCGCCTACGAGGCCGACCCCGTCGGATCACCCCGGGAGACCCTCCTCGCCTGGCTGGCGACCCCCCGTAGCGGCGACATCACCCGCGCCCCCATCGACCCCGCGCGGCGCACCCGCTGGACCTTCCGGGGCTTCATCGACGCGAGCCTCTCCAACACCACCATCACCAACGGCGCCAACTACCAGGACCCGCAGCTGGTGCGCTCGCAGGGCACGGCGCTCCAGGTCGACACCGAGGGCCACGTCGACGCCGAGCACCCCTCGTACACCTTCGAGAACACCCTGCGCCTGCGCCTCGGGTACCAGCAGACCATCGAGGGCGCCGACGACACCGGCCTGCGCAAGGTCGCCGACCTCATCGCCCTGCGCGACCAGGTCTCCTGGCGCGGCCTGTGGCGCCGCCGTCGCTGGTACACCCCGCTGCCGTACTTCGAGAGCTACCTGGAGTCGGAGTTCTCGCCGCCCGACCCGTCGATGCTCAACCGCGAGTGGCACCACCTCCAGTGGCGCCCGACGGTGGGTCTGCGCCTCGAGCTGCCGCTGCGCGCCAACCTCAACGCGGGCCTCGGCATGGACTGGGAGTCGCTCGACCCCACGGCGCACCCGCAGCCCGTCGCCGTGGTGCGCGGCGAGCTGCCCGCCACCACGCTCTTCCACATTCAAGACCGCGACGTCGAGGGGCAGCTCTTCACCGAGGTGGCCTTCCGCGAGCCCTGGGCGACGAGCGCGGAGACCCTCGTGCGCCTCAACGCCCGGCTGAGCGTGCCGATCTTCGCGCCCCTCGCGGTGTCCATCTCCTATGACCTCTTCGCCCGCCAGCGCTCGGAGGACCCGTGGTCCGTCTCGCACGACGTCAACCTCGGGCTGCGCCTCGACCTCCTCAAGACCCTCCAGCTCTTCTCGTACTGACCCGGAGCGACACGCGCCCGCGCAGTGGGTGCTGGCGAACTACACCGCGGCGCAGAGCTTCGGGCCGGTGCGCGTGTGGCTGCCGCGCGGGCGGTGAACGGCTTGACACCCCGACCCCGGGTCCACAGACCGAGCGCTTGGACCTCCGAGGTCAACACCCATGAG